>CAYPAB010000027.1:0-24542 GCA_964408605.1 uncultured Eubacteriales bacterium | reverse complement strand
TATTCCGTGCGATAGCACGGATTTAGTTGAAAAACAACAGCCTTTGTCCATAGGACAAAGGCTGTTGTTTTTCTGGTCCGAGTGGCGAGACTTGAACTCACGGCCTCTTGACCCCCAGTCAAGCGCGCTACCAACTGCGCCACACCCGGATAACGAATGATATAATATCATATCATTACGTAATTTGCAAGTGTTTTTTTGTTTTTTCTTGCAATTTCTTTTTGTTTTTTCTTGTGTTTTCTTATATTTTGTTCCAAATAAACTGTTTTGTTGCGTTTTCTTTCGGTATTATGCGGCAGGGGTTTCCGATAACGACGCTGTGATCGGGTACATCACGGTTAATGAATGTGTTCGGGGCAATAAGAACATCGTTGCCGATTTTTACACCGCCTACAACAGTTGCGTTAATTCCGATTTGAACACAGTCACCGATAACGGGTGCGCCCGTCGGATTCCCCGTGTTGAAGCCGACTGTTGAGCCTTTATACATATTGACGTTTTTGCCTAACACAGCCGAAGGCGAAACCGTAATATTATACGGGTGAATCATACAAAAACCTTCGCCGATTTGCGTTTCGGTTTTTATTTCTATTCCGTGTTTTCGGCAAAGACGGAATATTTTATATTCGTAAAACAACTTCAGCGGTTTGATTTTTGTTTGTTGTGCGCAACGGAAATAAACCATATACCTTACACGGTGATAGAAAAGGAAATCCTTGATAAAAGAAAAAAACGAAAACTTTTTGCCGTCTTTTGTTCTTATGTAATCGTGAAACCAAGATGGTTTTGAATTTTTCATATTTCCCCAGCCTCCGTGTTCAGAATTTTATTAGACGTTTTATAAAATTTAAAACACGTGTGACGAATTTTAGAATGTCACGCTTTAAAATCAGTTTGTCGAAGTGCCTGTTTGAGCGTTTTATTTCACCGTCGGATTTTCCCGCTGTTTTAAGTTTGAGAGCCTCAACCTGTTTTAAATAGGGGAGTGAGTCCGTAAAGCGAGTTCCCCAATGAACGATATCTGTATTTATGTTGTTCGTTTTGCAAAGCGCTGTTTGTGTCAATATGTTCAGTTCGAAATTATCTTCGTGTTCCCACCAACAGATCAAAGAGGTTAGGTCATGCGGAATCGGTCGGCACTTATTGTATGCCATACTCAAAGCGACAACGGGTTCGTCGCCCGGCGTTTGAAATTTGCCTTTGAATTTATAATCGGCGTAATTTTCCAAAAACTTTTTCGCATCTTCCAAAACTTTTTTGCATTTTTCGGTGCGGCGCATATAATAAATTCCGCCGTGCAGACCGACAACATATTCGATTTTGTTTTTTAATTCGCTGTCGAGATTTTCGTGTTCAAACCATCCGGTTTTATCCTCAAGAGGCAAAACACGACCGTAACAGCAAAAATCATCGGCGTTTTCGAAAATATCAAAGAGCCTGTTCATATCGTTAAAAGCAAGGCAATCGGCATCGATGAAAATGTTTGTGTCATAGGGAAGATAATCGAACATTTCGAGTTTGTCAAGATAAGAGCGAGTGGCGTTCGGCAGAACGATTACATCGTCGAATTCGGCGGTGTATTCGTTTTCTTCATCGCACAGCACCGCAAAAGGCAACGGCTCTTTCGCCGTGAAACGGTAAGACCGCAAGAGGTTGAGCGCTATACGGTAATAGCGTTCGTTACCGGTTGCGATTGTTATAAAACCTTTTGTGTCGGACATAGATTTAACCTCGCTTCAGCGTTTTTTTAAGTTTCGAATAGCCGTCATCGCCCAAGATTTTCATGAGAAGGCGGTTCGGAAAATGCACGATGTATCTTATTTTTTCATTCCGCCAACGCTTCTTTTGACCCTCTTTCCACGATTTTTCGAACCAAGAAGCGTCGAAATGATGCACGGAAAAAGTATTTTTTGTTTTTTGGGTCAAACCGGTTCGCTCGTCTTTCGGGGAAAGGTATTCGGGCGGATATATGTTAATTTGTGCGATGTGTTGAACGGTGCCGTCGTTTTCTTTGAAACCGTGTGAGGCAAGCAGTTCGGTGGTGATTAAAGGGCAGGAGCGGAGAGTTTCGAAATCGGTCAAATTTTCATAATATCGCATATTTTCGCCGATAAAAGGGTGACCTTTTTCCGCCGCAAAGCCCAAACCCGTTGCGACTTCCGTGTTGTTTTGAAGCCCCATGTAAGCACCGTTTTTCAATAGTTCGTCAATCGGCTTTAAAAGTTCAACGTCGGTATCAAGATAAACACCGCCGTTTTCATAAACGACTTTCAATCTGATGTAGTCGGTCAAAAAAGCCCATTTTTTGTTTTCGTAAGTATAGCGACAGTAAGGGTTGCGGAAAACGTCGAAATTGCTTTCGTCCCAGCGGATTATTTTGTAATCGGGACAGTATTTTTCCCAACTTTTTATGCATTTTTCGGCGGATTTCGGCAGAGGATTTCCGCCGAACCAACAGTAATGAATAATTTTCGGAATACTCATTTTTATTTCCTCAACAGTTTTGATTTTAACATGCTTGCCGAACCGTACAAGCCCATAAATACGGGATAAGCCGCTTCATAAGAGTAGGTCATTGTGTGAACGTTGAATTTATCTTTGTTTTCTTTAAGGTAATGTTTCAGATCCGAGCGAAGTTTTTTTAAGATTTTTTTGTTCTTTTTAAGGTCTTTTTTGTTCTCTTTTATGCGCACGATTTGATAGGCGTGGTGATGAACGAAAAGTTCGAACTCTTTTTCGTATGCTTTTCGGTAGCCGTTGTTTTTATAAAATTCCATTTGTTCTTTCATTGCATCGAAAACCACGAGTTCGCTTTCGTTCCACGGCGAACGTGTTATTCCGTTTTCGTTGCGGAAATACATATACAGCGGAATGTCGCAAAAAGCGACGGTGGGGCATTTATAGAGAAGTTTGTATGTTGTGAACGTATCTTCGAAATTTTTGCCCTTCGGGAAACGCACGTTTTCGAAAAGGCTTTTGTGATAAAGTTTGCCCCAAGCGTAGTTGAAGTTCCATGTGTGTTCGAGAAGCAGATTTTCGGGGGTGATGATTTCGCACGGCTTGTTTTCGCATTCGGGGTATTCGCAGTTGTTGATGTCGTCGGTGCGAAAAAAAGTGCAGACGCTGATTTTTACGCCGTTTTTTTGAACGGAGTCGATAAAAATTTCAAGGCAACGCGGATGCAAACGGTCATCGCTGTCAACAAAAGTTATGTATTCGCATTCGGTTTGAGAAAGAACGAAATCGATTCCCGAATTTCTTGCATCGGATAAACCGCCGTTTTCTTTGTGAATAACGGCGATGCGACTGTCTTTTTTTTCATATTCGTCGCAGATTTTTCCGCAGTTGTCGGGCGAACCGTCATCGACAAGCACAAGACGGAAATCGGAATATGTTTGTTCTAAAATGCTGTCGATACAGCCGGAAAGGTAGTTTTCGACTTTATAAACGGGAACAATTACGGCAATCATTTGTTGATTATCATCCTTTTTTGAAAAGTTTCCTTTTAACACGTGTAAGCATAAACATAAAATAATTTGTTCTTTCGTAAATGTGAAGTTTTTGCCGTGTGTCAAAATGAATGCGACCGCGGTACTTCTTTTTTATATGTTTTTCACATTCTTTAACGTATTTTAAATCGTTTGCTGTTCCGTTTTCGTGCTTTATGCGGTAGCGTAAGTTTGCGGATATTTCAAAATAAAAACTCAAAAGATATTCGGTGATTTTTCGGAAATTTAAAGCATCGAAAAATTCGATTTGTTCTTCAAACGCCCACAAAACATCAAGTTGCTTTTCGGAAAAAGGTTTTCTTGTGGTGCTTTGCGGATTTACGGCGTAAAAATAAAGCGGTGTTGCGGTGAGAACGCTTTCTTTCGCTTCGTAAAGCCATTTGCATACCGTTGCATTGTCTTCGTAAATTTTGCCTTCGGGGAGCGGATGTTTTAAAAATACCGATTTGTGAATAAGTTTTGCCACTACCATCCAATAATGGTATTTTTCATATTTGCAAAGGCGGTAAATATTTTCCTCGTTCATTGGGAGAATTTTCGCTTCGGCGGTGCGGTTTTCGAAAAAATCGGGCGGGGGAGTTTCACCGTGCAAAATTTCGCACATGCTGAGTTTAACGCCGTTTTCGGTGGCGAGGTTATATAATATTTCGAGCATTTGCGGGTGGATTAAATCGTCACCGTCGACAAAATGAAGCCACTCACAGCGTGATTCCTTGACACCGCGGTTGCGAGCCGCCGCTTGCCCGCTGTTTTTTTGATGAATAACACGCACACGGTTGTCTTTTTTTTCGTATTCGTCGCACATTTTTCCGCTTTTGTCGGCAGAGCCGTCATCTACGAGGATAAGTTCGAAATCGGAGAACGTTTGATTTAAAATGCTCTGCACACAGCGTTCGATGAACGTTTCGCAGTTATAAACGGGAACAATTACACTTATTTCGGGCATAACTATCTCCTGAATTTTAAAATTTTGTTTAATGCGGAAACAAAAATCCAATAAACTTTTGTCATTTTCGGGTAAATATGTTCATATATACCCGAATCGTTTTTGAATGATAAATTCAAATCTTTTTTGAAGTCTTTGATACAGGCTTTCAACTTCTTTTTAAGCGATGGGGAATATGAAGAATATTTGTCGCTTTTTTGCGTTATGTTGATTTGTGTAATCAAATACCACAAAAGAACCTTTTCCGTTTTTTTCAAAGCCTCGGTGAAATTGTGAGAACGGAAATATTCGATTTGTTCTTCGTGAGCGGCAACGGCATCGAGCCGTTTCGGTGACCATTCGCCTAAAGTAATGCTGTTGGGGTTTGAATAGTAAAAATAAAGTTTTTCGTTTATGTAAGAAACGTTACCGTATTCAAAAAGAATTTTGTAAGTGACATATTCATCTTCGTGCAGTTTTCCGACGGGGTAACGTATTGACCGAAACAACTCTTTTTTATAAAGTTTGGCGCAGGCGATTACCGAAGTAACGTGTTTGTCGACATAAAGTTCTTCGGGTGATATTTTTTCGGGTATCGGTTTTAATGTGTCATAGGTCGTCGAACGGCAGGTTGTTTCTTCGTATTCGCACACACCGATATCGGCATTTAAAGTTGTTGTCGCCGAGAGAAGTGCTTCCAAATATTGCGGATGAACCCAATCGTCGCTGTCGATAAAAGATATCCATTCGGAGTTGCTGTTTTTAAAGGCCCAATCGATAGCGGAGTTCCGAGCGGAGGAAAGCCCGCCGTTTTCTTTATGTATGACGGTGATTCTGCTGTCTTTTTCCGCATATCCGTCGCATATTTTACCGCAGTTGTCGGGTGAACCGTCGTCAACGAGGATAAGTTCAAAATCGGAAAAAGTTTGAGCCAGAATACTGTCGATACATTGTGAAAGATACTTTTCAACATTATATACGGGGACTATGACGGAAACGGTCGGCATTTATTTCACCTCGCCAAAATGTTTTTTATGTCGGTTTTTAAAGTTTCGTAATATTCTTTTAAATGGGAGTTGTCGTAAGAAAACTCTTTTTTCGGAATTTCACCGTAAAGTTTTCCGATATCCGAAACGCTGTCGGCGAATTTGATGTATTCAAGGTGCTTTATCCATTCGTAACACCCCGTAACCTTGTGGCTTTTGCTGTTAAGCACAATACACGGCGTACCCGTTACGGCACAAAAAACCATACCGTGCAAGCGATCCGTGATAACAAGTTCGGCATTTCGAAATTCCGAAAATTTTTTGTCGAGTTCAAAAGAACGGTTGGCGGGCGGTATGTTGTACGGTGTGCACATATCGGTTACGGTTACATCTTCACCGAACAAAGCGTGTGCTTCGTTTGATACCGTTTGTTTTTGGTTGTCGGTAAGGAGTTTTTCCGTGTCGTTTCTCAAACAGAGCAAACAGCCGTGACGTTCGGCGGTTTCGTAACATTCGTTAAGGCTGAACACCATATCGGGAATGAGTTTAACATTGAATCCCGATTCCTTTAAAGTATTATACGTTGTTTTTTCACGGGCGCAAAAAAGACATTTTCCGTGTTTTTCGCAAATCGCTTTCAATTCTTCAAACGATTTTTCCCCTGTAGCGGCATCGGCATAATCGACCGTGTTCGGAAAAAGAAATATATCGGATTTCGGTGCGTTTTTAATTATTTTTTTTGCGAGTCCGTCATCGTATTTCCAAAATGAGCCGATAAAACCTCCGCCGTGCAAAAATATCTTTTTGCGATTGAAAAATCTTAAAAAATGAAGTCTTTCAATACGGCAAAGGAAGAAACGCGGAACTTCTGCATATTCGATACCCATAGAATCCAAAAGTTTTGTTTCCGCCAATGCAATGGCGTGATCTCCCAAATTGCCGTGGTCGGGAGCGATCAATAAGAAAGGTATGTTTTTGTTGCTTTTGTATTTTTTTTGCAACGGCTTCAACTCGTTTATAAGACCTTTGTATTCGGAAAGTTTAAAGTAAAATTTGCGTAAAGGTTCTATTCGGTTGAAAATGCTTCTTACAATCTTCTTAATCATAGGTATTACTTGCTTTCTTTCAAAATTTTCGATTTTATTTCGTGAAGTTTTCGGTAAAATTTGAAACTTGAAAGTTTCCGCCTTATTCTGAAGATGAGGGGCATTTTGAGTTTTTCGGGATTTGAAAAATCCGCTTTCGCAAGCCAACTTATGTATTGCCAATAAGGTTTTTGCGACAGCATTTGTTTGTTCTCGCAAACTCTTTTTGAAATGTGCGACCATCGTGTACGCAGTCTGTAACGAGACGGAAAGTATTCAATAAGATACTCATGCATGAAAGGAAGCCCTTCCGATAAATTTTCAAAACCGTAATCAGTGGGCTCGGCACCTTCCGCCAGCAAACCCGCCAATGTGCGGTAACATTTTTCGCAGCGACAACAGTTGGTTCCGGTTTCTGTTTGCCAACAAACGTGCAATGAAACATTGTTGCCGGTTGACTCAACATATTTAACAACATTAAAAATCTTATCCTGTCGGTTGCATTCAAAACCGTCATGGAAAATTTCCGCTCCGGCAAATTTTACGAAATTATCGATAGTCGGATAAGAAGCACATCTTACATTACCGTCTTCGGGGCAAAAAGATGAAGCGATATATATTTTAGTCAAACCTTGTAAATACGCAACGGGAGCGGCGTGACCGAGCAAAGCCAAACCATGTTTTACACCGTGCCACCAACCGTCTTTCAACTGTTCGGAAAATGTATTGTGAAGAACGGCTTCATCGTCAAATTCCCTGAAAGAACTGCGGATAACATAAGGCTCAAGACCGAATTTAGCCGCCGACTTTTTAATTCCGTTCAAGGTTTTCTCCCAACCGTCGACATTGTCAATACGGACATCCGAGCCCCAAATTGAAAGAATCACGGGTTTTTCATCGATGTGACGTATAAGTGTGTCGGTGGCATCAAGACCGCCCGAAAAAAGAGTGGCACTTTTATTTGCTTCGGGAGTAGGAGAGTCAACAATTTCGCCGATTTCGAGTTCTCCCGCAAAAGTGCTTTCGGGGAACATATTTTGATACCCTTTTTTTACGTCGGGAATACACTCGAAAAAATCTTTGTCAAGAGCCGGCAAACGTAAAGTTGAATTTGTCAACCAAATAATAGGAAGAACATTGCAAACGAACGGTATTGCCGCCACCGAATCGGGAACGGATTCAATGTTTTCGGAATATTCGATTTCAAACGGTTTATCGGAAAAGAACCGATTTAATCCGTCTGTAACATTGAAGTCGAATGAGATTGTGTTGTTTCTTTTATTGATCTGCTTCAGCGTGATAGCATCCATTATATCAGTCCTTTTTGTTATCCGTTTCAAGATTCGGGAATCTTACGGAACCCCACCAACGGTGCTCCCAATTGAGAAGATTTTCTTCTTCTGTGCGGTGCACGACCTCTATTGAACACGCTCTTGTTACGTGGTCGAGGATTATGCTGCTTCCGACATCGTCACTTTGAAAAAGTGCAATGCTGAAGAAATATTTTCCCTCGGCAAGCATTGAAGTATCAAAAGTGAGAATGCTTTCGGTATCCTCGCCTTTTTTGAAATTGCCGAGTACTTCGGATTGGGTAAGTCCGACGGGGGTGTCGTCTTTATAACGGACTATCGCACGGAACTTGACCTCGTCTAAATCAGAAAGAGCCGTCCATTTTAATTTGAATTTCAGTTTTTCACTGCGAGTTACAACACATTCGTCTCGTTCAAGAAATTCGACGCTGTTCATAAACGCTTTGTTCGTGGAACTTGCGGGCCTGTCGAATTGTGTCAAATCCGTGAAAATGTTTTCATCGGGATCCGCCATATTAAGATACAGAGTTATCGCTTCTTCAACGTCACCGTCGAAAACAACTTTGCCTTTATTTAAAACTATGCAACGGTCACATAACTGACGGATAGTGTTCATATTGTGACTGACATAAAGCACGGTTCTGCCCTCGCTGCTTGCGGCTTCACGCATTCTGTCAAGACATTTCTTTTGGAATGCCATATCACCGACGGCAAGAACCTCGTCCATAATCATAATTTCAGAATCGAGATGAGCCGCAACGGAAAAAGCCAGTTTGACATACATACCGCTTGAATAACGTTTTACGGGTGTGTCGATAAATTTTTCCATTTCGGCAAATTCAACTATTTCGTTGAATTTTTTGTCGATTTCCGCTTTTGTCATACCGAGAATGGCGCCGTTCATATAAACGTTTTCACGCCCCGTGAGTTCGGGGTGAAATCCCGTGCCGACTTCAAGCATCGAGGCGATTCTTCCGTCGTAGGAGATTGTGCCGTCGGAAGGCGCTGTTACTCGGCAAAGAAGTTTTAAAAGCGTTGATTTACCTGCGCCGTTGTGACCGATTATGCCGAGTGCTTCGCCTTTTTTCACTTCGAACGAAACGCCGTCAAGAGCCAAAAAGCGGTCGCCTTTCGAAAGTCCGCTGTCGTCTCCGATTTTGCTGTTCGGGTCCTCTTTGTGGCGAAGTTTTGCCCAAAAAGATTGCAAATCACCCCTGAGTGTGCCGCCGCCTATAGCACCGAGGCGGTATTCTTTTGAAACATTTTCTATTTTTATTGCTGTTTGTTCCATACTTAATTTCTCCACTGTATCAGACAGTATCCATAAATGTTTTTTCGACTTTACTGAAAAGAATTATTCCCATAAACAAAACGACAAGGGTAACAGCCCAACTTATGCCGTAGAAAAACCATTCCGGTTCGCCCAATCCCAAAAACGCATAACGGAAAATGTTCACAATGGGCGTAATGGGGTTTAACATAAAAAGCGTGTGATATTTTCCGCCGGGGGCGAAAACAGCCATACTGCTCATATCGTAGGCGATGGGTGAGGCGTACATCCAAAGTTGAGTGCCGAAAGTAACAAGCATCGCAAGGTCACGGTATTTGGTGGTGAGCGCCGAAATGATTATTCCGCAACCGAGACTTAAAAGTGCGAGTTGTAAAATAACAAGCGGTGTTAAGGCAATAAACACATTCGGTTTGCAACCTTGATTTGTAACGGTGTAGTATATTAAGAAAATTACCATAAAGGTGAATTGAATTGCCAAAGATATTAAGTTTGAAAGAACCGTCGAAACGGGCATAACAAGTCGGGGGAAATAAACCTTTCCCAAGGTTTGACGGTTGGCGACAAACGTGTTTGCCGTCTGCGTGAGGCATTGATTGAAATAAGTCCACAGCACCGTTCCGGAAAGATAGAATATAAACGGCGGTACACCGTCTGCCGAAAGACCCGCAATGTTACCGAAAACGAGAGTGAAAACAACGGTCGTAAGAAGCGGTTGTATAACGGCCCAAAGAGGCCCCAAAACCGTTTGTTTGTATGCCGAAACGAAGTTTCTTTTAACAAACAAAAATACGAGGTCTTTATATTGCAAAAGTTCCTTCAAATGCAAATCGAACCAACCGCTTGTGGGAACGATTACGGTTTGAAAGTTTTTTTCCGAAGTATTTGATGATTCCATGTTTTCTCCTTTACAAAATTTTATAAATTTCGAGCATAATGTTTTGATTGTGTTTTGTGAAGTCTTCGGATTCGGAGGCTTTTTTGATTTTTTCGAAAAGCACTTTATCGTTCAAAAGTTTTATAACCGCATTTGCAATCGATTCCGAATCGGTGTCGCAAAGTATACCGTTTATGCCGTCGTGAATTTGTTCTTTTGCGGCACTTCGGGTCGCAATGATGGGTTTACCCAATATTTTCGATTCCATAATCGCCACGCTGTGCCCCTCAAATCTGCTTGTTTGCACCGAAAGGTCGGCGTTTGCGATGTATGGATAGGGGTTTTTTTGCATACCCAAAAGTTTTACGGAGTTTTCAAGGTGTAACTCTTGAATTTGACGGCGAAGGTCGTTTTCACAAGGGCCGCCGCCGACTATCCACCACCGCACAAAAGAATAACCCCTGTCGGTAAGAATTTTGCAGGCGTCAATTGCCAAGTCCATGCCTTTTTCGGGCGAAAGCCTGCCACACGAAACGATATTGAAAGTGCCTTCGGGGTAAGAAACAGTAGGTTTTTCTTTACCGTGTAAAAGGATGTTTTCGGTGTCGATGACGTTTTCGATGACCGTGATTTTTTCTTTATAACGGGGAACAAAGTCTTTCAGCATTTCGGCTTGCGATTGCGAAACGGTTATGATTTTTTCGCTCTTTTTGTAGCCGAGTATATCGTGATATACGTGTCGCATTGCACCGTGGTGATAAAACATGATAAATCTGTCGGCACAAACACCTCGCACGGCTGTTTCCGAAACGGCGTCGCTGTATATTACGGCTGTGTCGAATTTTTCGGCGCCGAGTTGCGATTTTATGTATTTTGAATAAAGACGTGCTTCAAGCCCCTTAAAAAGCAGACAAAGAACTTTCCACACAAAAAGCCGAAAAGAAGATGCGTTTTGAGGTTTTTCGATAAGGTGAAAAAGTTTTGAGAACTTATACGGCTCTTTGAAAGAAACGGTTTTATCACGGTCGGCAATCAACAGACGGCATTCTTTCGGCACACGGTTTGCCATATCGGTGTAATTGTAAAGAATAAGGCAGGTGACATTGTATTTGTTGTAATCGAGTGCGTTCAAAAGGTTTACAAGTGCCGATTCGATACCGCCCACCCACAGCGCCGTAGAAACAAAAATAATGTTTTTTTTCATAATTATTTTTCAAACTCGCTTTTATCGGGAAGTATTTTGTCAAATGCATTTCGGATTTGTGCCGAAACAACGTCAAAATCGACGGGTTTTTCGGGGTCGTTTATACATATCATGTCGTGGCGCTGATTTTCGATTATGTCGCAAAGTGTGTTTACGGTGTCGGAATCGGCACAGGAAACGAAGTTGTCGGTGTTGTAGGGTGAAAAATTTCCGCTTGCGATTTGCCACCAAAGCATGACCCATTGGTTGACGTCGGAATTTTGCCTGAATTTGTTTGCTGTTGTCGAATTGAGAAGGTCGGGTTCTTTACACCAAACTTCTTCGAATGTTGTTTTTAGGTATGCGGCGGGTGCGTGAAGATTTTCGAACCCGTAGAAGAAATTGGGGAATAATTTCCACAGCAACACGGAACGCACGTTGTTTTGCCAGCGGTAAGATTTGTTTATATATTTGTTTTTATAAAGAGCGTACTGCGCACGTTTGTCGAAATTTTTGTTGACAAGACCCATATTGTTGACGGAGGCGTGTTGCCAAATGCCGACTTCACCGTTGAAAGATATGGGAACTTCTCCGCCGTAAGTACAGGGGAGACCGTCTTTGAAAAAAGCCGATTCCGCCATAGGACGCAAAATAAACATATCATCGTTGAAATATACGAAATTTTCAGCCAAGTCGGGAATGCGGTGCAAGTTTACCTCCAACGCATGCGAACTGAAAGTGGGAAGTGCGTTTTCGGGCATATAGTCCGAGTGGCGAACGATGTTTATTTTGGGGTTGTCCGTATTAAGAAAAGACGGAACGTGACCCCATGTTACAAAATGGATTTTTCGAACCCACGGTGTGAATTTTTCGATTGCTCTGAACCAATAGGGCATAAGTCCCCAGTCACGGTAGCGGTTAACGGAATCGCTGTCGTCGGCTTTTCGCGGTGAATATTTTTCTTTTTCCGCTTGCCATTCGGGGTCGTTTCCGTCAACCCAAAGAACAACAAAATCAATCATTGTAAAAAAGTCCTTTTTTAAAAATTTATTGCCCGCCTCGGAGTTTTCGGTAAATTCCCGTTTTCTTTACCGCAACAGCCGTTTTGTGGCGTAACTGTGTTTTTTTGTTTCGTAACAATATTTTTTTGAAATCACCGTTTTTTAAATCGTTAAATAAAATATCGTCGGTGACACGGTTTTCCCATCTTCCGTGTTTTACGGTTTCGGCAAGTTTTTTTAAGTTTTCGAGGTTTGAGTAATATGCTTTTTGATTTAAGAGGATGCGGTAAAGCGAAAACAAAACATCTTCACCTTCGGGAAAACTTAAACCGTAATTTGAACTTAAAGCGTTTTTGAGGTCTTTTGAACTTTCGTAAAAAGGCGTTAAATAAGCGTTGAGGTCGCTGATTTTCGCCACCCTCGTAAAACTGCGCATTTCGTCATCGGGCTGACGGTAGCGGTATATGTCGTCGTGCAGAAAATATATGTTTTCGGTATATTTTAAACAGTCAAGAACAAAAAGAAAATCTTCCATTATAAAAACACCGTCTTTGAAGCGGATGTTTTCGTTTTTTAAAATCTGTGCTTTAAAAGTTTTGTTGCACACGGAAGAAAGCGCATTGTGTTCGAAAAGCGAACTGAAATCGGCACTCCATTCGGCAGGGGAAAGAAGCCCCTCGTGCGGGTATATCATTTTATCGGTGCGGTAATTTACGCCGTTTTTGTAATATTCAAAACACACGCCGAAAATAAGCATATCGGGCCTGTGTTTTTCGAGATGCTCGCAAACCGCCGAAAGAGAGCCTTTTTTATATCCGTCGTCGGCATCGGCAAAAAGGATATATTCGCCTTTTGAAACATCAATACCGAGATTCCTTGCGGAAGAAACACCGCCGTTTTCTTTGTGAATACAGGTGACGAACGGAAATTCTTTCTCCAAAGAGTCGCATATTTCGGCAGTACCGTCGGTTGAGCCGTCGTCGATTATGATAATTTCGAAATCGCAAAGCCCAGAATCAACTACTTCGCAAACCGTGTTTCGCAAAGTGCTCTCGCATTGAAATGCGGGGATTATAACGCTGTATTTCATTGTGTTGCCGTAACCTCCCAACAAAATCGGTAATTGGTATAGTCATCAATCGCAATGATACCGGGTGCCAGTGAACTTGTCGAATAAAAATATATCGCAAACACGGTGAGCATCACTATCAACATTTTTTTCATCGACTCGTCGAATACGATTTGCGGCCCCAACCTGTGGGGATAATAATCTTCTTCGAAGTTTTCGAAAAGCATCGGAACATATAAAACAACAAATTGGAAATAGTAGTCGGCAAGACGTGTGAAAACGTTGTCGTAACCGCAGAACATCTGCAAAATTGCCGCAACGCCGATAAGCATAAAAATCGATGAAAAGTGCTTGCCCCGAAAACCTTTGAGCAACATGCCGATGAAAAGCATAAGGCACATCATTATAAAGCGCATGCCGAGGAAAGTGTCTGCGGCAAAATCTTTGTCGGCGTAATACATATCGCTGAATGCGTTTACAATGGGGTCTCGGAAAACGAATATTAAAACCGTGGTAAGCACATATCCGACAAGTGTTTTTGCATTCAACTTGAGTTTGGCTATAAAATATGCCGGCAGAAAAATCAAAGCGGGCAAATGAACTGTGCCTGCCAACAAAGTCCACACAAGGAATTTTTTCGGCTTGCGTTCTATTATGCCGGTATAGGCGAACATGAGAAGCGCCATGGCGAGTGACTGCTTTACCGCACTGAAACCGAATACGTAAAAACCTATGCAGTTCCACATAAGGTAACTCAGCCACGGTTTAGGCGAATAGCGGAAAATGAGAATCGCAACCGCAATTTCTACGATTATTGCCACAAGAAGCAAAAATATTTGGTAATCGAATCCCGACAAATGACCCACAAGTTTCATCAACCATTGAAAACCGAAGTTTCTGCCTTCTTGAAAGACTTCTTTGCTGAACCAACCGAAATTTTTAACCGTGAAAAACATGTTGCTGTATTTAATTAAATCGCCTGTCAGAAATTCATATCTGAAACCGCTGACAAATGCGTGTAAAACAGCCATAATGACGATATACGGCTTTTTCGCTTCGCCTTTTTGGGCGGTAATCATTCCGAGAATAATTACCGAGGCAACAAGGATGTAGTAAATTGAAATTCCCATAATACTCCGTTAAAATCAGTTAATTGTTAAGTGTTTCTAAAAAGAAGTTTTGCGTTTGCTCGGTCAGCGCTTCTTTTGAAAATCGACTGCCACGTGTTTTAGCTTTTTGCGAATAAGAATTGAATAATTCGGTGTCGGAAAGCATTTTTCTCAAGCCGTCGGTGAAAGAGTCAGAATCAAAATCGGTTATAATGCCGTATTCGTTTTCGCCGAGAAGTTCTTTCATTCCGCCACAGTTTGTTGTGACGGCGGTTTTGCCCAAAATAAGACTTTCCGTTATGAATGTGCTGAATCCTTCGTAATTTGAGGAGCAAACCGAAAAGTCGGCTTGCTTTATGAACGGATAAGGGTTGCTTTGATATCCGAAAAGTTTTACGTTTTCCGTCAAACCGTTGTTTGAAATGTAATCTTCAAGTTGTCGGCGTTCGTCACCGTCACCTAAAATCCAAAGGTCAAAATCGAAGCCTTCGTTCAAAAGTTGTTTTACGCTTTTTAAAAGACGGGGGTAGTTTTTTGGAGGAGAAAGTCTGCCGAGCATAACCAAAGTGAATTTTCGCTTTTCGATTCCGTCGGGTAAAGATGATGTGGATTTTTTCAGTATTTCGTCGCTGTCAACTGTGTTATAAAGGACAACCGATTCGGGCGTGTCGCCGAAAAGTTCGGTGAAACCCTCACGCACCGATTCGGAAACACAAACGACTTTATCGTATTTTTCATAGCGAGGTTTTGATTTTTTCGCAAATTTTAAAGGGTCGTCGGTTATTTTTCTGAGGTCGCAGTGAACCCACGCTGTTTTTTTCGAGTTTTTGTCGGTGGAAGATGCGATGATTTTTGTCGGCGCACATTCAAGATACGCAACTTCGATGTCGTACCCGCCCTTTACGTGCAAGGGGTAAATAACACCCGACTCCGCTTCAAGGCGAAAAATGATATCGGTAAGTATATTGCGGTTTTTGTAGCAGTATTTGTAAGTTATGCCGTCATTTAAAAAGTCCGAGCCGTTTTCTTTGAACGTTGTTTGTACGGTTATGTCGAATTTTGTTTGATCCATGGAATTGACAAGTGTGAGCAAAACTTTTTCGGCTCCGCCACCTGTTAAAGTGTCGATGTAAAACAGTATTTTAGTTTTCATAGATTTTGTAAATTTTTTTCATTGCGGTTTCCGTGTCGAAACCGGCGGTTTTCAATTCGTGCGGATAATCGGTCGAGGTGTTACGTTTTTGTTTTGTTACGGTGTCTACCCAAACACTTTTATCACAGTTAAGCGAGAGAGGATGAATCAAATCCGTTAAAAAAACATCATCGGGAACGGAGTCGGAAATAACACACGGCAAACCGTTCGCCTGCACTTCGAGTATGGAAAGTGGCATACCCTCGTAAAAAGACGGGAAAACGAAAACATCCATGGCGTTGAGGTAATCCTGAACGTTCGGAACACTTCCCGCAAAAATAACTTTGTCGGTTACATTCAGTTCTTCGGCTTTTTTTGAAAGTTTTTCACGGTCGTCGCCGTCGCCCAAAAGCAACAAAACGGCATCGTTACGTTTCTTTAAAACTTCCGGCAACAGTTCGATAAGAAAAGATTGGTTTTTAACTTCCGCAAGGCGACCCGTGTGACCCAAAACGAATTTGCCGTCTAAACCTAACCGACGGCGTACAAGATCACGTTTTTCTTCGGAAAAACGGAAAAGTTCCGTGTCTATTCCGTTAAGAATAAGTTCACCGTGTTTTTTGAATGCGGATTTTCCGTAAAGGCGTTCGCCCGCTTTTTCACCGCAGGCTACAAGGTTCGTGGAGCAAGCGAGTATCAGTTTGCGCATGGCAAATTCATACACGGATTTCAACGCATTTTTTCCGTCGGTGAGTGCGGAATGTGCGTGCGATATGCGAACGGGGATATGCATTTGTTTTGCGGCAAGCATAACCCAACCGATGCTGAACATGGTGTGAGCGTGTACGACGGTATACGGATATTCGGACATAATTCTTTTTAGTTCTTTAAAATATTCCGCATAATTTTCCGACGGTTCACGGAGTTTGAAAATTTTGCAACCTTTTTTTGTAACGTCGTTACCGTAATCGCCGATATCGTCGTCAAATATAATGTAATGCGTTTCATATTCTTCGGGATTTGCGTACATTCCTATATCACGGGCGACTTTTTCCGCACCGCCGACCGTAAGATGCGCCGCAATTTGAAGTATGTATTTCATAATTAAAAGCCCCTTCGACTCACCTTGTTAACACCCATGCGAGAAGGTCGATTGCGGGTGTCAGTTTATAACGCACGGGTAAAGCGATAAGTGTGCAGAATTTGTTGTTGGGATAAACATAGTTCTTTTTGTTGACGGCGGTGCAGTACCCACCGAGTTCCTTGAGCCTTTTCGGTAACGGCACACCGTTGCGGTGCAAATATTTTGCTTTTGTATAAACCGCGCGCATTGTATCAAAATCCACGGAACGGTTCAAAAGTTCTTTTTCTTCCGCCGTGAAATTTTTGGTTTCAAAAAGATTTTTTAAGTATGTTTCCGCAGCGACTAACTGTTTGTCAAGGTCGTCACGCTTTTTGCGAGAAAGAGAGTCGCCGTTTTCAATGGAAAGTGTGTACAGAGGTTCTTTCAGTGCCCGAAAACTTTCGACATTTAAAAGATATTCGATGTTGAAAGTTCTGTCTTCGCCGACTTCGAGTGACTCCAAAAAACGTATATTGTTTTGTTCGATTATTTCACGTTTGAAAACTTTTGCCGACGGAGTGTTGATGTATTTTCTCCACATATCCTCGGCGATTTTGCGAATGATCTCACCTTTGTTTCGAGAATCGAAATCGGGAATTGCTTTTTGTTTTACTGTTTCACCGCATACGGTGGTTTGCGAAAACTGAATAAAATCATAAGGGTAACTTTCAAGCACTCCGGCTATTGTGTCAAAATAATTGTCGGCTACCCAGTCGTCGCTGTCGACGAATAAAATATAGTTGCCCGTTGCGACACGAAGCCCCATATTCCTTGCGGTTGAAACACCGCCGTTTTCTTTTTCGATGTATTTTACATTGGGGTGTAAATCGGCATATTTTCGGCATATTTCGGCGGAGGAATCGGGTGAGCCGTCGTTTACGAGAATAATTTCGGCATCGGGTCTGTTTTGTCTGAGCAAACTGTCAACACAGCGGTTGAGCGTGTCTTCGGCTTTGTAAACGGGGATAATTACAGAAAATTTCATAAAACACTCCGTGAAAAATAAAAGTTATACCGTTACGATTTCTTTCGAGTTGCCGTCAAGTATATTTTTGATTACCGGTTGAATTTCTTCGACTTTGTATTTGCAAACCTGAATTTTGTTTTCGGCACTTATTTTTTTTCGCAATGATTCATCGCAAACGAGTTTGTTTATGTTTTCCGAGAATGCGGTAACATCTTTCGGAGAACACATATAACCGGTGACGCCGTTTTTTACGTAATCGGGCAAGCCCTGTACATTTGATGTTATCAACGGAAGACCGAAAGCCATTGCTTCAAGTGATGCGAGCCCCAACCCCTCACGTACCGACGGGTGAGCGTATATGTCGCAGGCGTTCATTATTTCGGGTATGTCTTGCCTGTAACCCAAAAGGAACACCTGATTTTGCAGGTTCAAAGACGAGATCAGTTCCAAAAGACGGTTTTCAAGAACTCCTTGACCGCAGATTATGTATTTTACGTTCGGGTTATTCAGATCGGCGAGTGCTTTTATTATCACTTCGTGATTTTTCCGTTTTTGAAGTTCGCCGACGGATAATAAAGCGATGTCGCTTTCGGATAACCCCAACTGCTTTCTTTTTTCATCCCGTGAAACGGCACATTCCCTGTCGGAAAAGTCAACGCCGATACCGTCGATATGTTCGACAACGGGTGTGTGCATATATTTTTTCGCACGGGCATAGTCCTCGTAATTTATCGTAACCAAAACATCGTTAAAACGTGACATAAACGTCTCCAACGGCGCCCACATCAACCAATTGAAAAGCGGGGCACCTTTGAAAAAATGGAATCCGTGTGCCATGTAAATAACTTTTGTTCCGTCTTTCCTCACGTGGCGGGCGGCAAGACGTGTCATAACACCCATAACGGGCTCATTTGTCCATATAACATCGTAACGGTTTTCGGAAATTACTTTTTTCAAGTCTTTGTAACCGTTGATGTTAGACGGCGAAAAAGGGCTTCGCACGAGACGTATAACATGGATTTTTGCTATATCACCGACCGCATTTTTTATATCTTCAAGCCTATCGCCGACCACGGAGCAGGCAAGGTCAACGGAATAACCGTTTTCGGAAAGATAGCGTATGTGCGGAATCATAAACTGAATCGTCATTAAATCGGTGCAGGTGAGAAGAAGTCGCTTCATTTATTAACCTCCGACAAGATTTTTTCGGCGATTTTTTTACCGCTCATACCGTATTGCTCACGCAGGTATTTTTGATTGCCGACAACCGCCGTGTATTCGTCGTTTATGCCGATGTTTATAAGTTCGGCGTGTGCGGGCACATGCACGAGCACTTCGGCAACGGCACTTCCGAAACCGCCGGAAAGATTATGCTCCTCGCAGGTGACAATGTAACCGTGAGTTTTTGCCGTATTTTCAATAACTTCTTTGTCAATCGGCTTAACCGTGGGGAATGTGTAAACCGTCGGTGTGATGCCGTTGTTTTCCAAAATATCGCAGGCTTCGGCGACTTCTTCGAATATTGCACCCGTTGAGAAGATTGCGACTTTTTCACCGTGTTTTACGGGTATCGCTTTGCCGATTTTGAAATCGGGCAGGGAGTCGTGAATCTTCTTTTCGCCGCCTCTGCCCAAGCGAATGTAACAAGTACCGTGGTAACCGGCCACCGCACGTGCCACGGCTTGTGCCTCGGTTAAATCACCGGGACATAAAACGGTAACATTCGGAAGCGAACGCATAATTGAAATATCTTCGGTTGCGTGATGGCTCATACCCAAAGAGCCGTACACGAAACCGCCTCCGACACAAACGATTTTGACGTCGGCGTTATGGTATGCACAGTCGTTGCGTATTTGTTCAAGGCATCTGAGTGTTGGAAAGTTGCCTATGGAATATGTAAAAACGGTTTTGCCTTCAAGTGCCATGCCCGCCGCCACGGATGTGAGGTTTTGTTCAGCTATTCCGGCGTTTATTATTTGGTCGGGATGTGCCTCCCAAAAAGGCTTCAGCACACCGAAACCGAGGTCACCCGTAACGATTTCTATGTTTTTGTTTTCGGTGGCAAGTTCCGTAAGTGTTTTTATAAAGGTGTCTCTCATTGCGCACCCTCCTTCGTGAACCACGTCGGTTTATATGTAGCCGACATTGTGTGGTCGTTGTAAATATCCGCATTTTCGTCGGGGAGTGTCGGATTTGCGATTCCGTAGGGGGTGTAGGGGTCTGTAACGCCGTCGGGCTTGTTGCGGTGAAGTTCCGTAACAGCCATATCGTATTCCCATCCGTCGTGAGGGAAACGGTAATGCCAGAGCAGATCGTTTTCCATAAACGAAACGCCTTTGCCTTTAACGGTGTTTGCGATAATCACTGTAGGTTTGCCTTTTACCGTGCGGTTTTTCAACGCATCGTAGCATTGAGTTCGGTCGTTGCCGTCGATTTCGACAACATTCCAGCCGAAGCCTTTCCAAATTTCCGCAAGCGGAGTGACGGATAAAACGTTTTCGCACGTGTCAAGACTTTGCATATGATTGTGATCGACGATGCACACGAGGTTGTCCAACCCGAAGTGAACCGAGAAAAGAGCGGCTTCCCACACGGAACCTTCATTGCATTCGCCGTCACCCAAAATGACGTAAGTTTTATGTTGCTTTTTGTCTTGTTTCGCCGCTAACGCCATGCCCGCTGCAACGGATAAACCGTGACCCAAAGAGCCGGTGGAAAAGTCCACGCCCGGCACATGATGTGAAACATGACCCGACAGTCTGCTGCCGTTCAGGTAGTGAGTTTTAAGTTCTTCGGTGTCAAAAAAACCGCATTCCGCAAGAGCGGCGTAAATCGCGGCACCCGCATGACCTTTTGACAAAATAAAACGGTCACGTGTGTCGAGTTTCGGCTCGGCGGGGTCGTAGTGCATTATATCGGCATATAAAACCGCAATTATATCAGCCACCGACATAATCGCCCCTATGTGACTTCCGCCGGAAATATGAGTCATCTCGACCGCATGACGTCTGATTTTCCACGCTAATTGTTCGCTTGTCATTGTCTCACCTCAAAGTAAATCTTTGTCGTTTGTTGTCTGTACGAATCAGTCTTTGGAAATTTCGTTTAAAGCGTTGAATTCTTCCGCTGTTAAGTTCCAATCCATAGCATCCGAACCGGCAATCAACTGCTCCGCTCTTTTGATGCCCGTGAGTGCGATGCTTTCGGGCAGACAGTCAAGTATAAAACGAATCGCACATGCGGAAACGGGTTTGCCTCTTTCGGCGGCGATTTTTTGAAGAACTTCGACTGTTTTTAAGTTTTTTTCCAATTTTTCGCCGTGGAAGTTTACATATATTTCCGAACGGCGACGGTCATCGTTGCCGAATACGGCGTTCCGATCGTATTTCCCCGTGAGTATACCTTGCCCCAAACTGCCCCACGTCATCGGGGTAAGATCCAATTCGGATTGAAGCGCTCGTAAGTCGGCTTCGTGTTTTCGGCAGGCAAGGGAAAATTCGTTTTGACAGTTCACGTATAACCCCTTGTAGGGGAGATATTGTTCGATATCGTCTTTTTTTATGTTCGAAAGCCCGAAGTAACGGATTTTGCCTTTGTCACGAAGTTGAAGAAGTTTTTCGGTAACGGCATCAATCGGTGTCACACCGTCACGGTAATGTATGAGATAGATGTCGATATAATCCGTGTTGAGACGGCGAAGGCTTCCGTCGAGTGCTTCTTCTATGTAATCGGGGGAGTTGTCGTAAAAAGTTTTGCCGTTGACAACACGCACACCGAATTTTGTTTCGATGACGGCTTCGTTGCGACGGGAACCCAAACCTTTGGACAAGGTTTTTTCGGACTGACCGAGCCCGTATGTGTCGGCGGTGTCGAAAAAATTCACGCCGATATCCAATGCTTTGTGTATGGCGTCGATAAAGTCGTTTTCACGAACGTTACCCCAATTGTAACCGCCCATGGGACAACCGCCCATACAAAAGCGTGAAACCTTGAGGTCGGTATTTTTTAAAGTGATGTATTCCATGGTTACTCCTGCTTTCCGTTTTCGGTAAAAATGCGGATTGCTTTTTTGAATACTTGAAAAATTGTTTTGAAGAACAGTTGAATGTCTGTTTTAAGCGAAACCTCTTTTGCGTATTTTACTCTCAAACGGTTTTTTTCTTTAAGTACATATTTTTCATACATTTCGTCGGGATTTTCTTCGCCGACTATTTCGTCGAGATTGATAAATTCAACGGAACTGAAATCGGTAATTCCGGGGCGGACTTCGAGTATGAGTTTTTCCTCGCCGTCGTAACGCTCCGTGTATTTAAGCAACTCCGGACGTGGGCCTATAAAACTCATCGTCGAATTAAGCACGTTTATCAGTTGAGGAATCTCGTCGAGTTTGATTTTCCGCAGGATTTTGCCCGAACGTGTGATACGTGGGTCGTTTAAGGCGGTTGTGCCGTCGCCCTTGTCGGCATCTTTAACCATAGTTCTGAATTTGTAAATACGGAACGGCTTGTTTCGGTAACCGCCACGCAACGGTTTATAAAAAATCGGGAATCCCGAATCCAACGCAATAACCGTGCCGATAATAATAAACAAGGGGAGTGTGACAATCAACAGCAAAAGTGCCGCAATAAAGTCGATCGCACGTTTCACAAAACGGTTGTACACCCCTTTGTAACCTTTCTTTTCCATCTTTCCTCCCTCGGCGATAAGTCTCCGATGCTTAACCCCCGAAACGCTTTTTCGGGAATCGGTATTGCCGTGAAAACACGGCGTTTTCGCTTTTACACCCATTATATAATATAAATATACTACATTTTATCACTTCATTGATACTTTGTCAATAAAACGGACTGCAAAAACAGGGATAGAAAAAAGCGAGTAAATTCTACTGTTGCATTTACTTTGAGAATTTGCTAAACCGAACCGCAAGCGAAAAAACCGAAAAACAGGGTGGAAAAGTTTTGATGTGTGTGCTAAAATCAAGGTGACGGAAGCCTAACGCAACACGGTTTTGAAAAACTGTTTCCGCAATTACGTCGCCAAAAAGCCTCGCAATACGTCAGTATTACGAACCTTTTTTTTGTTCTTGTAAAAAATCGGATTTTCAAAACCGCTTGCACCTATGCTTAAAGAAAAAGGGGTGTTTTTATGACTTTCGAAAAATTGAAAAAGTATCCTCAAAACAGCCCTTTCGGTAAAAAGATTTTCGGCGGAATAAATGTTGATTTACTGCGAATTACGGCGGTTGTTTGTATGCTTCTCGACCACCTTTGGGCAGCGCTCAACCCTTACGGAAATCTGTTGAATTACATCGGCAGACTTGCGTTTCCGATTTTTGCGTTTTTGATTTCGGAAGGTTTCATTCACACTTCGAATTTAAAGAAGTATTTTGTGAGGCTCTGTGTATTTGCCGTTTTTTCGGAAATTCCGTTCAACCTGTTTTGCTCCGGAGAAATTTTTTATCCCGAATATCAAAACGTCGGTTTCACATTGCTAATGGGTCTTTCGGCTGTGTTTTTGCTCGATAAAATGCGAAAAGACCCAACACCGAAAATGCTTGCGGTATCGGGACTTTTGCTGGCGGGTATATTTGTTTTTTCGAATTATTTTAACGCCGATTACGGCATTGCGGGGGTCACGACGGTCGTTGTTTTTTATCTTTTCCGAGATTTTCCGTTTGCGTGGGTATGTCAACTCATATCATTGGTGATTTTGAATGTTTTCGTATTTTCGGGAAGACCGGTTTTAATCAAAATCGCAGGTCAAATTTATATGACTCACGTTCAAATTTTTGCCGTGCTTTCGCTTGTACCGATATGGCTTTACAACGGCAAAAAAACGGTTCGAAACAAGGTTTTCGGCAAGGTTTTTCAGTACGGTTTTTATGCTTTTTATCCCGTGCATCTTCTTTTGCTTTACCTGTTGTTTTTGCGGTGAAAGTCTTTTGTGCGACGCTGTTTTCAGTCTGCTTTTTTGACTTTCGCACCGCTGTAATAATGCTCTAAAATTTCCTTGTAATTGTTCCCTTGCCGTGCCATATAATCAGACCCGTATTGGCTCAAACCGACGCCGTGACCGTAACCGCTGACGTTGAAAGTTACCGTGTCATCGGTCGTTTTTACCGTGAAAACGGGGCTTCTCAGCGAAAAGGCTTTTCGGACTTCCTCCCCCGTGAAAATTTTACCGCAAACCGAAACGGACAAAACCGTGCCCGCATCGGATCTTTTTGTTACTTTGACAGCGTTTTTTAAGTCGGAAACGCTGTTTTTTTCTATTTTGAGAGTGCTTGCGTGTTCCGTGAAATCCGCTTTGTCGAACGACACCGTCGAAGAATACTGCGGTGACAGTTTGTCGCCCTCGCTTTTAACACTTTTGAGGTACGGAACGGCGGTACCCCATATATTTTCGGCATCCTCGGTAACACCGCCCGAAATGGCGTAAAAAGCGGCAACACAAAGTTCGCCGTTGTAGTAAAGTGCCTCGTTTTCAACGGATTTTACCGCTTTTTCGAGTTTTTGTTCGTATTTGTCGAAATCGGCACCCCATTTTTCACGCCGTTCGGATTCGTCTATGTAGCCTTGATGAACTTTGCTGTTGTCGGAAATGTCGCTTTCCGACGAGTCTGTTTGAGCGTTTTTCATACGCAAGGCATTCGTGTAGCATGCCACAGCCTGCGCTTTTAACGCCTCCTCGTGATAAGCCAAGGGCATTTCCGCCGCTACACTTCCGCACACATATTCGAACACGGTCATATCAACCGTTTTGTTTTGTACCGTGCGAAAAACGGCTATCGTGTCGGCGGTTTCGGTTTCCGATACCGTGTTGCTTTTTGAGGCGGAAACATCGGTTGATGTTGCAAAAGAAGTCACCGAAGGCTCTTTTATAAGGGCAATCGGCACGCATAGTGAGGAAATCGCCGCCAAAACCACAAGAATCAAATATTTTTTCATTTTTTACACCGTTCCTTTATTTTGCTCGGAT
>CAYPAB010000026.1:0-24863 GCA_964408605.1 uncultured Eubacteriales bacterium | reverse complement strand
GGGTCGCCCTCTCTTATGCGAAGCGTTCGTCTTATTTCTTTCGGAATAACAACTCTGCCCAAATCATCTATTCTGCGAACAATTCCTGTTGCCTTCATATATAAAAATCCCCTTTGTTTTTTGATAACATTTCTATTATCTGTAAACAAAGGGGTTTTATACTTTGTATGTAATTTTTAAAAAATTAAATCAAACGATTTTTGAATTAGATTCCTAAGAATTCTTTGTTTTTAGGTTCGTTCTCGTTGAGTTCGTTAGCATAGTTTTTTTGTGGTATTTTTCACCTTGTCAAATACTCCCGTTTTGTTTACTCCTTTTATGAAAAAATTATAGTAGCAAATATGTTGTTGAACAGTGTTCACCAACACTGTGCTCGTTGTAGCATAAAATGTAACAGAAGCAAGCATTATTTTATTAAATATACCCGAATGTGACACCCAAATCACATACCCGATGTGATACGGATCATTTAAAATATAAAACATGTATAAGAAGATACACAAGATAATTACAGGGTGCTGAACACAAAAACAACGAACAAACTCGCTCACGAGAGAGGAACTGTTCGTTGTTTCGGCAGTTGGGGAAAGTGAGGGGTGCGTTTTACAAGACCATGAGCAATGTTCCCACACCTATCAAAACGCAACCGATGGCGGATTTAACGGAGAATTCTTCGTGTAAGAACACGAATGCCAAAACGAGGGTTATGACGACGCTCAATTTATCAATCGGCACGACCTTTGATGCATCGCCTATTTGCAACGCTTTATAATAGCAAAGCCACGATGCGCCTGTTGTAAGCCCCGAAATGATTAAAAAAATCCAACTTTTTCGGCTGATTTCGGATAATCCGCTTTGTGCGTTTGTCAAAAATACCATGCCCCATGACATAAGAACAACAACAACGGTTCTTATGGCTGTTGCAAGGTGAGAGTTAACGCCTTCTATACCGATTTTCGCAAATATCGAGGTCAAAGCGGCGAAAACAGCGGAAAACAATGCAAATACCAACCACATAAAAACCATCCTTTCACAAAAGAAAAAACGAGGGAGTGTTAAAAAAACGCAGACTGTATAAAACATTGTGGCACAGGGCGGTTACCGATGACAAAACATCTATAGAACCATTTACCTAATTGAAAAAACAACACATATACATATACATAATATATAAACACCGTTTTACGCTACAAACAAACCTTGCCGCTCGATGTACCTCCGTACACCTTCGGGTAAGCAAAAAGTCCTATGCATTGTTTTTGCTCGCTCATTTTGTCCGTTCTGTATTTTTTCAAACACCTTTACAAAGAGGCTGTAAAAAACTTGCGTTTTTTACAGCCTCATAAGTTCAATATAGTTTATACGCGAACGATTTCGTCATTGAGTTCAACAAGACCGTTCATAAGTGCGGATGCAACACCCTGACCGAGAGAAATGAGTTCATGATAGTGGTCTACGGGGTCACCCATTGTGTAATCGTTATCGGGAACAACATAACCGATAGCATCGTTCATAAGACCGAAACATTTGATGTTGTCGTTGTCGAAGATAGAGCAAGCGGGTTGACCTTGGAAGTCCTTGCCTGTAACGGAGTATTTACCTACAAGGGAGACGCCGTCGGGAGCGATAAGGTCCTGACAAACTTCACCGGGAAGGAACACTGTTTGGAAGGCGTCGCCGATTTCCATATAACCGATTTCGGTGACGGTTGAGTAAGAGCCGTCTTCGTGGGCGATAACAACATAGTTAGCCATGTTGAGTTTGCCGACTGCTTCGATAAGGGAGTTGGAAACGGGAATTTCAACCTGCTTAATATAAAGGTTAAGGTAAGGTGCAACTTCAACTTCTTCAACGGGTTCCCAATCTTCATACCAAACCGTGTAGTTTTTGTTTTCGGTATTCGCTTCGACTTCGGCGATGTTGGAAAGTGTATCATCTGCGAGAATTTCTTCTTCGGTGAGGTTCATAGCGAGAAGGATTCTTGCGATTTCATAACCGAATCTTTGTGATTCTTCAACTCTTTGTTTGGTGGGGATGCCGTCGCCCGTTACTGAACGTGCCATGTATATGGCGGCGATTGCACCTTGGAAGAACATAAAGTTGTAACCGTATTTTTCAAGGAACTGTCCGCAATAGAAGATGTAGTCACCGCTGATTTCTCTACCGGAGTTGCTGCTTGTCGGAAGACCGGCAACATCGGGGTGAGCGGCCATATTGACCATCATTGTGGGTTTTGCGGATTCGTCATCGGGAGTGAAAACGAATCTTGAAATATCGGTCATGGCGATTTGGGTTTTGCCTGTGAATACCATATTGCCCTTGCTGTTCGGTTCATAAATCATTTGACCGGACGAGGGACGGTTTTTGTTGTTGAAGTAATCGGAGCCGATATCTTTTGTTGAATATGTAAGAACGCCGGGTTTCATATCCAAAAATGCGGCTTTGAGTGAGTTTGCGACTGTTTCTTTAAGGAATGCCATATATGCGGGGTTGGTGCCCTGTTGGAGTTCCTCGTCGGCTTCCGTACCGCTGATGATACCGTTGGAAACGATCTTTGCGATATTTTTAGTCCAAAGACCTTCGGTATCGATACAACTGTGTGTATGAGTTGATGCGATGTTGATCGAAACGATGTTGTTGATTTCGGCGAATTCCGCGAGCAACGCACGGATATCTTTAATATCGGCGTTGGTGATGCCGATACAGTCGATAGTTGCGAAAAGAACCGTGCCTTTGTCGGTGCCGTCGTTAATGGCAACACATCTGACTTTCATGTCGTCTTTGCCGAGGCCGGGGATTTCCGCAATGCCTTCAACGACGTTTGTGAAGCCGTTTTCCAATGAAATATAACCACCGAGGTAATATGTGCCGTTGTCATAATCGGCGGGAACAAGGCTTTCGTTTGCATAGCCGACATTCCATTTGGCATCTTCTTCGGCTTCGCTGACGAACTCGTTACCCGTACCGCTGTAGTAGTTTTGACCTACGAGATCGGTAGCCTCGTCTTTATCTACAAATCCGGGCCCGTCGGTGAAGATGCCCGAAAAGATATCGAGAACAAATCTCAAAAGCGTGTCGATCATATCGGACATAATTATACCGATGGGATCTTCACTGTCGAAAACGGGATAGGCGCTTGTAGCACCGACCGTTACGGCACCGAATGACGAAAACGCCAAGGTGAGCGAAAGAATAACAGCAATGAGTTTTGTCAATCTGCTCTTTTTCATAATTGTTTGTCTCCTTTTATATTGCCGTTTTACGGCAACATTATTTGATAACATATTTTACTATATATTTACGAGGATTTCAATCATCATATTTGCTAAATTCTGCCTGTTTAGTTTAGTGTTTTGCACAAAAAAGTGAGATTTGCGAAAACAAATCAAGTATCGTAACTTTTTGTATTGACAATTCGGTGTCTTTTGTGTAAAATGTTATGGAAGTTATATGGTATCAAGGGGGATACTTCAGATGAAAAAATTTGATTCGAAAGATAACAAGAAACTCACTTCAGTCGTGGCTATGATTCTTGCCGTCTGCGTTGTGATCGGTCTTTTGTCAAGTACGACTATCAAACTTGCATCGGCAACTTTGCTTATGAAAAACAGCAAAATCAAAAACATTCCGATAATCGGCGATATTATCAGCGATGTCGTTGATCAGCCTGTTCAAACCGTTGATCCGGCACCCGCTCCGGCTCCTTCAACCCCGTCGAACTCCGCTACTCCCGCGGCACCCACAACAACCAAACCGACCGAGGCTCCGAGCACCGAAGCGCCGACAACTCAGGAACCGACTTCCGCAAAGGAAGAAGAAACCAAGGCTCCCGAAGTGAAACCGGAAGAAACAAAAGCACCCACAACAAAAGCACCCGAAACAAAAGGCGGTCAAACCGTTGCGGAAAAGCAGGCGATACTCAAAAGTTACAAAGACGTTGTCGCACGTGCGAAGGCAAACGGCAGACAACCCTCTTTCGCAAAGGCTACATACAGATCTCTTAAATGGGACTTCTTCGGTGGCATTTTCTATAAAGATGTCGCAGGCGAACATGCGGATTATTTCGTTTCGGAAGAAGCGGCAAAAGCATCTCCCGTTGTTGTTTCCGCAAAAACCGCATCCGACAAACTTTGCATCGAAAATCTCAACAGCGCATGCCTTCTCGATGCCAACGATACCGCACTTGTTGACAAGGCTGTGAAGTCCGCCTCCAAAGAAACACTTAAAGACGGCACGGTTAAGATTGTTATAAACCTTAACGATGAAGAAAACCCCGCACCTTTGAACGCCGGCAAAACAAACGGCAGTTTCACAAGCACCATGTTCCCTGTGTTAACCGGCGAACAGGTGAGAGTAGCCATGAACAACAAAGGCGTTGAAAAAATTGACCTTACATACAAAAACTGCTCGGTTGAACTTATTTACAAACCCGCAACAGGTCAAATCATATCTATGAAACAGACCACCGGCTATGTTGCCGATGTTAAGAACGGTTACATTCCCGCATCCGGTACCGTAACCGAAGTTTCGGAATATTACAATTTCGTTTATTGATTCTTAAATTTTAATAAAAAATTTTCGGGAAGAATGAGTTAAAACTTGTTCTTCCCGCTTTTTATAACTTGATAAATATACATTAGTATGTTATAATTATTTAAATTCTATCCGATGCTTATGGATTGTGAGGGCAAACTTATGACAAGAAGCGAAGCAAGAGAACAGGCTTTTATGGTTCTGTTTGAAAAAACATTTTCCGACGAAACAACAATCAGCGAAATTATCGAGAACGCACGTGAGGCGGAACTTATCAAAATCAACGCTTTTGCCGATTCTGTTTTGACTTGTGTCGAAAACAATGCGGAGTCTATCGACAAGTTGATTGAAGAAAATTCACACGGGTGGAGTGTTAAAAGGTTGCCCAAGGTTTCGCTTGCGGTATTGCGTCTTGCGATAGGCGAAATGCTCTATTGCGACGATGTTCCCACCGGTGTATCCGTGAACGAAGCGGTTGAACTTGTGAAAAAATACGGTACTTCCGATGACGCATCATTTGTTAACGGCATTCTCGGAACGGTTGCGAAAGCCTTGTAATTATGGGATTTCTCGGTTTAGATACAAGTAATTACACAACATCCGTCGCTTTTTTCAACGGCGAAACAATGTTTCAAAACAAACGTCTTTTGCCCGTTAAAGACGGCGAACGTGGAATAAGGCAGAGCGATGCCGTGTTTCATCACACAAAAGCATACCCCGAAATTCTTGAAGAACTTTTGAGTAAAACGGGGAATCATATAAATGCCGTCGGCGTTTCCGTCACTCCGACAACACAGGCGGGTTCGTATATGCCGTGTTTTCTTGTCGGCGAGGGTGTTGCACGTGCAATTTCCTCGTCTGTCGGCGTTCCGCTTTACACTTTTTCGCATCAGCAGGGGCATATTGCGGCGGCACTTTATTCCGCCGGTAAGACCGATCTTTTAAACGGGCGGTTTTATGCGTTTCATGTGTCCGGCGGAACAACCGATTTGGTAATGTGTGAACCGGATAAAGAAAAAATATTAAAAGTTACGCCGATTGCATCATCCTCCGATTTGAAAGCGGGTCAAGCTGTTGACAGAATCGGTGTCAAAATGGGGCTTAAATTCCCATCGGGCAAAGCGTTGGAAAGTTTGGCGCAAAAATCTCAACGTAAATTTAAAAACAAAATCAAATTAAACGGCGGTTGCTGTTCACTTTCGGGGCTTGAAAACAAGTGCCTGAAAATGCTTGAAAACGGCGAATCGCACGAAGATACGGCACTTTTTTTGCTGACATACATTGCGGATGCCGTCACTTCCATGACTTTGGATGCTTTTGAAAAACACGGTGAATTACCCGTAGTTTATGCAGGTGGAGTTATGTCCGATAAAATTATTCGAGATATTATAACCTCACGTTACGACGCCTTTTTCGCAGAGCCGGAATATTCCTGCGATAATGCGGCGGGTATTTCATATCTTACATATCTTTTATCATTGTGAGGTGACTTGATGATTACCCCGACACCCACGGTGTACAGCGTCAACGAACTTAATGCATACGTTAAAAGTATGCTTGACGGAGACGATAACCTCAAACATATTTTCGTAACGGGTGAAATTTCAAATTACAAAGCCCATTACAGCGGTCATTTGTACATGACGGTTAAAGACGAAAGTGCATCCGTAAAAGCCGTTATGTTTGCGGGGAACGCTTCAAGATTGCGTTTTTCACCGGAAAACGGAATGAAAGTTTTGATTTTCGGAACGGTTTCGCTTTTCCCCCGTGACGGCTCCTATCAATTATATATCAACGATATGCAACCCGACGGTTTGGGGGCACTCGGCGTTGCTTTTGAACAACTTAAAAAGAAACTTGCTTCGGAGGGTTTGTTTTCCGAAGCACACAAAAAGCCGATACCTCAATTTCCTCAGCGAGTCGGCGTGATAACTTCGGGCAAGGGTGCTGCGGTGCAAGATATTCTCAATGTTCTTTCACGGCGTTTTCCCGTTGCCGAAGTTGTTGTCAGACCGACACAGGTGCAGGGCGACGGTGCCGCACGTGACATTGCGGAGGCAATTCGTATTTTTAACCGATACAAAGCGGCTGATGTTCTCATTGTCGGTCGGGGAGGCGGTTCAATTGAGGATTTGTGGGCGTTTAACGAGGAAATCACCGCAAGGGCGGTTTATGAATCCGAAATACCGATTATTTCCGCGGTGGGTCACGAAACCGACTATACAATTTGCGATTTTGTTGCCGATTTAAGAGCACCTACGCCGTCTGCGGCGGCGGAACTCGCCGTGCCCGACAGAATCGAACTTAAATTCGGCTTGGAGTCTTATAAACATCGGATTTTCAGCCTTACAAAAAATATAATCGCAACGGAACGCAACAAATTGATGGCGTTTGAAAAAAGCGATGCACTTCGTGACCCGTTGACAAAACTCAACGAAAACCGACGTGAACTTGTGTATTTGTGTCAGCGTATGACCGACCTCACGGTTTCCGCTGTTGCCGAACACAAAACAAAATATTGTACTTTGACCGGTAAACTCAACGCTTTGAGTCCGTTGGGGGTAATATCACGTGGATATGCTCTTGCGGAGTGTGACGGTAAAGTGCTGACCGGTGTCGGTGATGTTGAAACGGGCGATCTTATTTCCGTGCGTCTTTCCGACGGCGTGTTGCAAGCAAAAGTTACAGATGTAAAAGAGGGTTGATTATGGAGAGAAATTACGAAAAATCCGTCAAAAGACTTGAAGAAATAGTTGCACTTCTTGAAAACGGCGGGTTACCGCTTGAAAAAACTTTGGAACTTTTTTCCGAAGGAACGGCACTTGTTTCCGAATGCGGAAAATTTCTTGACGAAGCCGAACAAAAAATCACAAAACTTTTAGATAACGGTGAGAAAGATGTGCAATAAAACAGAAAAATTTGCAGAACTTATCGACAAACAACTTTATAAATATTTTGATGATTGCCTTGACGAATATAAATTACTGTTCGAATCAATGCGTTACAGTGTCGAAAACGGCGGAAAAAGAGTAAGACCCTTACTTACGTTGCTCTTTTGTGATGCTTGCGGAGGCGATGTGTCAAAGGCGTTACCGCTTGCCTGTGCCGTTGAATATATTCACACTTATTCACTTATTCACGATGACTTGCCGTGTATGGATAACGACGATTTCAGACGTGGAAAGCCGTCTAATCATAAGGTTTACGGCGAATCTTTCGCACTTCTCGCCGGTGACGGTTTGTTGACCGCCGCTTTTGAAAAGATAACGGATTGGCAAAAAGCGGGGCTCTACGGTTCCGATGTCGCCGTAAAAGCGGTGTATGCACTTTCGCATCTTGCCGGCAGTAGGGGTATGATAGGCGGTCAGGTTGTGGATTTGCTCAATGAAAACAACCCCAACGCAAATTTCGATACACTCGAACTTATGGACAGTTTAAAAACAGGTGCTTTAATTGAAGCGGCGTGTACTTTGGGTTGTATTGCCGCCGAAGCGGATGACGAAAAAATCAAGGCAGCTGCGGAATTCGCACAGAAAATCGGTCTTGCTTTTCAAATAAAAGACGATATCCTCGATGTTACGGGCTCTCTTGAGAAAGTCGGCAAACCGTCGGGGAGTGACGCACAAAACGGAAAAGTTACGTACATCACTTTGTTAGGTGTTGAGGAATGTCAAAAACTCGTCGATAAACTTACCGATGATGCTCTTTCGGCACTTGATGTTTTCGAAGATAATGTTGCTCTTAAAGAGTATGCACTTTATTTGGCAAAAAGAGATTATTGATATGGAACACAAAATACTTGAAAACATAAAATCACCGCTTGATGTTAAAAAATTGGGCGAAAATGAACTGCCTTTGCTTGCCGAAGAAGTGAGGGATACTATCATTTCGACGGTTTCCGAAACGGGCGGTCACCTCGCATCTAATTTGGGCGTTGTCGAACTGACGATTGCATTGCACCGTGTTTTTGATTCACCCGACGATAAAATCATTTGGGATGTCGGTCACCAGGTCTATACACATAAACTTCTTACCGGCAGATACAAAGAGTTTAAGACTCTCCGAAAAGAGGGCGGATTATCGGGTTTTTCACGCCCCAACGAAAGTAAACACGATATCGTTTACAGCGGTCACAGCAGTGTTTCCGTTTCGACCGCTTTGGGCATCGCCGCCGCCGATAAAGTCAACGGAAAGAAAAACTATGCGATTGCGGTCTTGGGTGACGGCGCTCTTACGGGCGGTCTTGTTTACGAGGCTTTAAATAACGCCGGCAGAATGCGTGGAACACGGCTGATTATTGTTCTTAACGATAACGGAATGTCCATTTCGAAAAATGTCGGTAACCTCGCAAAAAGGCTTGCTGCCATGCGTTCACGCTCCGGTTACTACAAACTTAAAGCGGTTGCGGAAAAAATCGTTTCAAAAATTCCGTTTGTCGGCAAGCCCCTTGCCGATTTGCTGTTCAGAATAAAAACAGATGTTAAAAACGCCATGTATCAAAGCAATTTTTTCGAAGATATGGGCGTCACTTATATGGGGCCGATAGACGGTCACAATATTCCGAAACTTTGCAATGCTCTTGAGGGTGCGAAGATCATCGACGGCCCCGTGCTTGTGCATATAAATACCGTGAAAGGCAAAGGTTATGTTCACGCCGAAAAAAATCCGTCGAGTTTTCACGGTGTTCCGCCGTTCAGCGTTGAAGAAGGCGAACTCCCTCATTCGAGCGACAATTTTTCGGAAAAATTCGGCGAGTTTTTGTTTAATCAAGGTGCGAAGGATAAGCGTATTTGCGCAATCACCGCAGCCATGTCGTTGGGTACGGGATTGAAAAGTTTTTCCGAACAGTACCCCGAAAGATTTTTTGACGTCGGCATTGCCGAAGAACACGCCGTTCCGTTCGCTTTGGGTCTTGCAAAAGGCAATATGGTGCCTGTTTTTGTTGTATATTCCACTTTTTTGCAACGATGCTACGACCAACTTTTGCACGACTGTGCCTTGCAGAACACAAAAATGATTATCGCCGTTGACAGGGCGGGCATCGTCGGTGATGACGGCGAAACTCATAACGGCATTTACGACACCGCTTTTTTCAACGGTATTCCGAATATAACGGTTTATTCGCCGTCTTATTATGTTGATCTCAACAACGCATTTGTAAATGCACTTTATCACAAAGACGGTGCATGCGTAATACGTTATCCGAGAGGTTCGCAGATGTATATGCCCGAATATTACGAGTGTAGCGGTGAGCCGTTTGATGTTTTCGGTGACCGTGATGCCGAAACAGCTGTTGTTACATACGGAAGAATCGTCGGTGAAACGTTTAAGGCGTGTGAAAAACTTAAAGCGGAAGGCATTAAAGTTAAAATAATCAAACTTAATGTTATAGTTCCCATACCCGAAGAATCCGCCGATGCCGTTAAAGGCGTAAAAAAAGTTTTCTTCTTTGAAGAAGGTGTAAAAAGTGGCGGTGTTGGTGAAAGTTTTGCGAGTGTTTTGCTTGAAAGCAAACTTTCGCCGGAGTTTATTTTGACCGCTTTTCCCGATTGCTTTGTAAAACAGGGCAAAACGGACAGCATTTTGAAACAGTATAACCTTGATTGTGACGGCATTTACAATACCGTCAAGGAGAATTTATGAGTGATAAAAAAAGGCTCGACGTTGTTTTGTTCGAACGTGGATTTGCCGAGAGCCGTGAAAAAGCAAAAGCCCTTATAATGTCGGGTATTGTTTATGTAAATGACCAAAAAGAAATCAAAGCGGGCCGTGATATAAAACCCGATGATACGGTAGAGGTCAGGGGCAGTGCCCTTAAATACGTAAGTCGTGGAGGGCTTAAACTCGAAAAAGCCATGAACAGTTTTCCGATTGATTTAAACGGTTGCGTTTGCATGGATATCGGCGCATCGACAGGCGGTTTTACCGATTGTATGCTGATGAACGGTGCTTCTAAGGTGTATTCCATTGATGTCGGTTACGGTCAACTTGCGTGGAAACTTCGCAGCGACAGTCGTGTTGTGAACCTTGAAAGAACAAATTTCAGATATGTAACGCACGAACAGATTCCCGAAGAACCGGACTTTGCGAGTGTTGATGTTTCGTTTATTTCGCTCAAACTTATTTTGCCCGTGATGTATACGCTTTTGAAAGACGGTGCGTATGCCGTGTGCCTTATAAAACCGCAATTTGAGGCAGGGCGTGAAAACGTCGGCAAAAAAGGTGTGGTAAGGGATCCGTCGGTTCACGAAAGCGTTATAAAAAATATCGCCGAATTCGCAAACCTTTCTTCGTTTAACGTGCTGGGGCTTGAGCATTCACCCGTTAAAGGGCCGGAGGGCAATATCGAATATCTTATGTATATAAAAAAATGTTCGCAACCGCAGAATTCGGAAGATGTAATATCGGGCGTTGCCGAACTTGTTAAAAGATCTCACGACACGCTTGATAAATAACAGAGGTGATTTTGTGCAGTTTTATGTTATACCCAATATGACAAGGGTAAACACTTTCGGGGTCACATCAAAACTTTTGGAAGAAATAAATAAACTCGGCTGTACGGCTTGTTTGGAGTCGGGGCTTAAAAGTCACTTCGGTGAAAGAGCGGGCGTTGTTTACGCCGACAGCACCGATGTTATCTCGCAGTCTAATGCGGTTGTTGCCGTAGGCGGTGACGGTACTTTTATAAATGCCGCAAAACTCGCAACGGAATACAATAAGCCGATAATATGCGTGAATGCCGGAAAACTCGCATATCTCGCCTGCCTTGAGGGTGATGAGTTGCACTTGTTGAGCAAGGTTGCCGATGGTGATTATATAACCGAAAAAAGAATGATGCTTGATGTCAGCATCATTGACAAAGACGGCGAAATAATATATCATTCAAGTTGCCTTAACGATGCGGTCGTTTCAAGAAGCGGAATGATTCGCATTATGAACCTTTCCGTTATATGCAACGGAACACCGCTGATAGATTACCTCGCCGACGGCGCTATTGTCGCAACACCGACGGGTTCGACGGCGTATTCGCTCTCGGCGGGCGGGCCGGTTGTTGAGCCCGATGTTGAAAGCCTCCTTTTAACACCCGTGTGTGCGCATAGTGTTTTTTCACGTTCGGTTGTTCTCGGCGGTAATTCCGAATTGGAACTTATTCACGACAACAGCGGTGAAGCGATTTTGTCGTGCGACGGGCAAAGTGCGGTTTTGATTCCGCCGGATGCCCGTGTGACGGTTAAAAGGTCGAAACAAAACGCATCTTTTATTAAAATAAAGAATGAAACATTTATCGATATATTAAACAAAAAAATTTCCGGTTAGGTGGCAGTTATGAAAAAAAGACGTCATAAGTTGATTCTCGATTTAATAGAGCAGTATGATATCGGCACCCAAGAAGAACTTCTTGTTTTGCTGCGTGAAAAAGGTTGCGATGTAACACAGGCGACCGTTTCACGTGATGTTAAAGAGTTGCGACTTTTAAAAACACTCGGTGCGAACGGCGTGTATAAATATTCGGTTGAACGTGCCAACGATAACGGCTACAGCGGAATGTTCGATGCGCTTTTTCAAAGTGCCATGACAAAGGTTGATTACGCCGGAAATATTTGTGTTATAAAGTGTTCGCCGGGGCTTGCGGGTGCCGCTTGCGCTACAATTGATGCAATGAACGTCAGCGAGGTTGTCGGTACAATTGCGGGTGACGACACAATTTTTATGCTTTGCCGAACTTCCGATGAAGCGCACGGTGTCGCAGAGGCCCTCAACAGAATGATAGGTAGATAATTTAAGGCGGTATGCCTTAGGATAGGTGACAGTTATGCTTTCCGTTTTGAAAATACAGAACATCGCTATTATTGAAAGCGCCGAAATTGAATTTTCAGGGGGCTTTAATGTCTTGAGCGGTGAAACGGGAGCGGGTAAATCAATAATATTGGATTCAATCAATGCGGTACTCGGTTTTCGCACATCCCGTGAACTTATAAGAACGGGGGAAAGCGAAGCACGGGTTACCGCGTTGTTTTCGTGTGTAGGTGAAAATGTCGAGAAAAAACTCGAAGAACTTTCGCTTCCGTCGAGTCCCGACGGCTCCGTTCTTGTTTCAAGGGTGATCGGTGCAGACAGAAACGTGTGTAAAATCAATAATGCGTTAACAAATGTTTCGGCACTTCGTGAGTTGGGTGCGGAACTTATAAGCGTTCACGGCCAGCAGGATAACAGAGAACTACTGAACAGCGAAACACATATCGGTTACATTGATTCAATGGGTTCTTCGGAAAAACTTCTCGGTGAATTTCGTGATATTTACGCCGAATTGTTGTCACTTAAATCGCAGATAAAACGCCTTTCGGGTGATAAGGCGGAAAAAGCACGTCGAATTGATATTTTGACATATCAAATCGACGAAATAGAAAAAGCGCAAATCGAACCGGGCGAATGGGAACAATTGAAAAACAGACGCACGGAATTGCAGAATTATGAAAAAATACAAGGCGGTTTATACGGTGCGTATGAGGCACTTTGCGGTGGCGATTCTTTTCACGGTGCGGTCGAACTTCTTTCGGGTGCGTTTAGGGAACTGTCGGCGATTTCACAGTATTCCGCCGAAGCGGAAGAACTTTCGAAAAAACTCGGTGATATTTATTACGAAGCCGAAGATATTGCCGATTCGGTACGGAATTCCGTGTCCGACGAAGGCTTTTCGCAGGCGGAACTTGAAAATGTCGAAAACAGGATAAATGTTATATACGGTTTAAGCAAGAAATACGGCGCAACCGAAGAAGATATCCTTGAATATTTCGAAAATGCAAAAGCGGAACTCGACGAGATATCTTTTTCCGACGAAAAACTCGAAGAATTGCGTGTTCGCTATTCGGAAATGCACGAAAAAGCATTGAAAACGGCAAAAGAACTTTCCGATTTGCGAAAAAAAACAGCGGCGGATTTTTCCGAAAAAGTGCGTAACGAACTGAGGTTTCTTGATATGCCCAATGTTGAGTTTTCGGTTCGGTTTACCGAAACGGAACTGTGTGAAAACGGAATAGACAGTGCGGAGTTTTTGATTTCGGCAAACATCGGCGAAGATCCGAAACCGATTGCGAAAATCGCCAGCGGCGGCGAACTTTCGAGAATTATGCTTGCCATTAAAACGGTAATGGCCAATAAAGATAAAATAGCGACAATGATTTTCGATGAAATAGATTCGGGTGTCAGTGGCAGAGCGGCATTGAAAGTTGCATCGAAACTCAAAGAAGTGTCCGAAGGAAAACAAGTTTTGTGTGTTACACACCTTGCACAGTTGATGTCGTATGCCGACAGTCATTATTTGATTGAAAAATCGGCTGAAAACGGAAAAACATACACAAGTGTAACACCGCTTGACTACCTCGGCAGAAAAACGGAAATAGCCCGCATAACGGGTGGCGGTAAAATTACGGATATCCAACTTGAAAATGCGGAGCAGATGTTAAAAGAAAGCGGTGTTGTGTTATGAAAATCGGTGTTTGCAGAGGTCTTGATGATTTCGAGGGTATGAAAACGGCATCAAGCGTCGGCGTTGATTATTGGGAAACGGGTTTCGGATCTTTGGCAAAGTTCAGCGATGACGAAATCGCACGGTCGGAAGAAATGCTTGAAAGTTTGTCGTTAAAATGCCGTGCATCAAACGGATTTATTCCGGGTGAGATGAAACTCGTAGGCGACAGTATTGATTACGGCGCTCTTTCCGAATACATAAACCGTGGGTTTGAAAGGGCAAAAAGGCTCGGCGTTGAAAAAGTGGTTTTCGGCAGCGGAAACGCACGAAGTTTCAAAGACGGGTACTCTTTGGAAAAAGCGAAAGAACAACTCGCATTTTTCCTGAGCGAGTATGCGGGGCCCACGGCGAAAAAAGCGGGTTGCATTATTGTTATGGAACCGCTTCGCTTTTGCGAATCCACAATGATACACACGGTTAAAGACGGCGTTGAAATTGCCGAAATGAGCGGTTGCGACAATGTGTTCGGTCTTGCCGACCTTTATCACGTATACGGCAACGACGACAGCATTTCGGGTATTGCCGATTTCAAAGGTAAGGTGAAACACGCGCATTTGGCGGAACCCGTAAACAGGCGTTATCCGTCGGCAAACGACAGCGACGAAACAAAAGAAATGTATAAATCGTTTTTCAAAGCATTAAAAGAAGCCGGATGCGAAACGTGTTCAATCGAAGCGAGAACGGACAATTTCGCCGCCGATATCGGTGAGGCTGTTGAGTTGCTTAAAAGTTTATCTTAAAAGTTTATCTCGAAATTTTAAATGTTATCTTAAAACATATATTATTGACAATATTCGACAGTAGGAATATAATATAAACCGTACACGATGCTTTTGAAAGGAATGGAAAATATGAGTAAAGTTTTAGTTATGGATCATCCGCTTATTCAACACAAAATTTCGATTTTGCGTGATGAGAAAACAGGTTCAAAGGAGTTCAGAGCGCTTATTTCCGAAATCGCCACGCTTATTTGCTATGAGGCAACAAGGGATCTTCCTCTTGAAGAAGTTGAAATCAAAACACCGATTTGCTCCACAAAAGCAAAGGTTTTGTCGGGTAAAAAACTTGCGGTCGTTCCGATTTTGAGAGCGGGCTTGGGCATGGTTGACGGTGTGTTGGCACTTGTTCCGTCGGCAAGAGTAGGCCATATCGGTCTTTACCGTGACCCCGAAACCTTGAAACCCGTTGAGTATTATTGCAAACTTCCCGCCGATATCGAAGAACGTGAAGTTTTTGTTGTCGACCCGATGCTTGCAACGGGCGGTTCCGCAATAGACGCCATTGCTCAAATTAAAAAACGTGGGCCCAAACACATAAAATTCCTCGGTATTATCGCCGCACCCGAAGGGCTTGAAGCTCTTTCAAAAGCACACCCCGATGTAGATATTTTCGTTGCTTCTCTTGATGAAAAACTCAACGACCACGGTTATATCGTTCCCGGTCTCGGTGATGCCGGCGACAGGATTTTCGGTACGAAATAATTGAACGAACAAAGCCGTTTTCGCCAAATGACGAAGACGGCTTTTTGGTGTAATATGAAAAGAAAGATATTGTGTTTTTCTTTAGTGGGGATTTATTTGTTCTGTTTCGGTTCATGCGGTGTTAAAGATGACGGTGTTTTGAACAAAACGCCGTGCGTTGCTGTTTTGACCGATTCGAACGAATATGTTGCCGGTAAAGAGTTTTGCGAGTCGGTAAACGGTGCGTTGATTCAATATGCGAACACCTCCGATGCTGTTACGGCGGTGCAAAACGGCAAAGCCGAATATGTAATATTAAACGAGTATGAAGCACAAAGTTTTATTGATGCAGGGTGTGAATTGGCGTTTTTCGAAAAATGCGATTTCAAACTTGAATACAGAGCGATTTTTAATATCGGAAACGAAGAACTGATGAACGAGTTTAACGGAGCGATAAGGTCTTTGTCCGAAGACGACACGCTCGACGAAATCAAAAATGCACATATCAAAGGCGAATTTTACGAAACTCCCGCATCTTCGGGTGTAAAAGGGGAGTTGACAATGATTTGCGATCCCATTTTCGAAAACCGTGTCTTTTATGACGGAAACAGCAATGTAGTCGGAACCGATGTCGATATCGCAAAAACAATTTGCGCAAAACTCGGTTACCGCCTTGTGATTGAAGTTGCGGATTTTGATTTGATGTTCAAATATTTGGAGTCGGGCGATGCGGATTTTATAATGTCATCCGCCGAGTATACCGACCAAAGAGCCGAAAACTTCATCTTCAGCGATGTGTATTCAACGTATGAATACAATGTTTACACAAGAAAATAAGAATATATGCGGGAAAAACCGCTTATGAAAATAAAAATAAATATGCCGACAAACCGCATCCCTTCAAAAAAGGTGTGCGGTCTGTCGGTATGTTTGTTTTATTCGCTCTGTGTGTCTTTGGGTTTCTTTTCGAGGTATCCGAAAAGCAGAGCCGACAGAAATCCGACGGCGGTTATGCTTTTTGCGAGTTCAAGCAGATCGTCGCATATCAGCAACAATTCATAATGAAAAGGGTTGTCGACTGCGGTGTAAGCGTAAATCGCCGTTAAAATCAAAGTCACAACAGCCGTCAACGACGAGCGAATTACAAAACGTGTTTTACTGCCGAGTGTTCGGTAAAAATTTTTTATGTTTTTGATTTCTTTAATCACATTCATCACCGCTTTAATGATAATATAACTATCCGCATCAATCAATGGTAATTGTTAGACGATACAATTATGCTACAATGATTCCGAAAACGAGATAAATAAGTTTTTGCGGCAAATCGCTTACAAACGGCGATATATCGGGATTTACAAATATTTATATCTTCGCTTTCGGTCGAAGATTTTCGGGAGAACCGGTCGAGATGACCGACTGAGCAAAACTGTCGTATTGCGAACGGAGGGCAACGAAGCCAACGAGGACACCAAACTCACGAAAAATTATTGTGTGTTGATTGTGTCGTCTATTCGAAAATGTTTCAAAAGTCTTGAATTGAGTTGAGGTGTTTGTTATAATACTCTTAATTTAATCAGTAAGGGGTGTTGCTTCGTGAAGTGTCCGTTTTGCGGTTTCGAAGAAAGCAAAGTCATCGATTCCAGACCTACCGACGAGGGCGAGCGTATTCGCCGTCGCAGGGAATGTATGAGTTGCGGTAAACGTTTTACGACTTATGAAATAATCGAAAGTGTTCCTATAATCGTTGTTAAAAAAGATAAATCACGTCAGGTCTTTGACCGTGACAAACTGTTTAACGGTATGATGCGTGCCTGTGAGAAACGCCCCGTATCCGTCGAAGTTATCGAAAAAGCCGTTGATGAAATCGAGGCGGAACTTCAAAATTCTTTGGACAGAGAAGTTACCTCCGTTAAAATCGGCGAGCATGTTATGGATAAACTCAAAGATATCGACGAGGTTGCGTATGTTCGCTTTGCTTCGGTTTACCGTCAGTTTAAAGATATAAACACCTTTATGAGTGAACTTAAAAAACTACTTATTGAAGAATAAATTCAAAAACGCAAGCGGGCGGTTTTGATTTTGCGGTTACTTGTATGTCTTATTTTATTTGCCCTGTCTGTAAAGAAAAACTGAATATTACCGACCGTGCCTATGTTTGCCGAAACTGTCATTCTTTCGATATTTCAAAAGAGGGTTACGTCAATCTTTTGATGTCGCAACAGTCGTCTTTACGGCGTCACGGCGACGATAAAGTTATGGTGCGGTCACGCCGTGATTTTTTGGAAAAAGGCTTTTATAAAGAACTTTCCGACGCAATTTGCGATGCGGTTAAATCAAATGTTGCGGAAAATTCCGTTGTTGCCGACATCGGTTGCGGTGAGGGGTACTATACGGGTGCCGTTTCAAATTGCGGTAATTACAATCTTTTCGGCATCGATATTTCAAAGGAAGCGTTGAAATATGCCGCAAAATCGTTGAAAAACGTTCATTTTGCCGTTGCAAGTGCGTTTTCGCTTCCGTTTTCCGAAAACAGCGTGGACTGTCTTTTAAATGTTTTTGCCCCGTCAGCGTATGAAGAATTTTATAATGTGCTGAAAGATGACGGTGTTTTGATCAAAGCCGTTCCGCTGAAGGATCATCTTTGGGAACTGAAATGTGCTTTGTACGACCGACCGTATAAAAATAAAGAGGAAATCAAAAACAGCGAACTTTTTAAGCCTGTTTTTGAAAAAGAAATTAAATATAAAATAAATCTGTCAAGCGGTGAAGATATTTTGAACTTGTTCAGAATGACACCGTATTATTACAAAACAGGCAGAGAAGAAACAGAAAAACTGCTCCGAAAAACAGAACTTGAAACTACTGTTCATTTCGGTGTTGAAATATATGAAAAGAGGTAAAAGGATGTTCGAAAACAATTGGGAATCACTCAACTCAAGAAAAGTGCCGGAATGGTTCGGCAAAGCCAAATTCGGTATTTTTATACATTGGGGGCTTTACAGCATTCCGGCGTATGCACCGAAAAAGGATTATGCCGAATGGTACGGTTACGCTTGCAATATGGAAAAATGCGAAACCGAATCGCAGGAAAAATATAAGGCATATCACAAAAAACATTACAATTCAAGACCTTATTACGATTTTGTCAACGAGTTTACGGGCGAGCGTTTCGATGCCGAAAAATGGGCGGATCTTTTCAAACGCTCCGGTGCAAAATACATAAATTTCGTTTCAAAGCACCACGACGGATATTGCCTTTTCGAAACAAAATACGCACCGGGTCTTAACTCGGTTGAGTGCGCACCTAAGCGTGACTTCCTTATGGAACTCAAAAACGCCATGGAGGGTACGGGTGTTCGTTTCGGCGTTTATCATTCGGTTTATGAATGGTGGCATCCGTATTATCTCGAAGACCCCGAAAAATATGCTCTTGAACATCTTCACCCGATGCTTAAAGAACTTGTCGAAAAATATCAACCCAGCACTCTTTTCACCGACGGCGAATGGGAGCATGAAAGTTCCGTTTGGCATTCGACCGAATTTTTGCAGTGGCTTTATAACGAGTCCTCCGTTAAAGATTTCATAGTCCCCAATGACCGTTGGGGTAAAGAAACACGTGGTAGAATGGGCGGTAACTTCACTACCGAATACGGTCTTATCGATGTCTATTTGGGCAACGAAAGGCGTATTGACGATGTTGAACTTGACAGACCCTTCGAGGAATGTCGAGGTATCGGTTGCTCGTTCGGTATAAACAAAGAGGAAGGTTGCGAAGATTATCTTTCCGTTAAAGAACTTTTGAAAATACTTTGCGACCTTGTTTCAAAAGGCGGTAACTTCCTTCTTAACATCGGGCCCGACGGCGACGGAACAATTCCGCCGATTATGGAAGAACGTCTTCTCGGTATGGGCAAATGGCTCGAAACTAACGGCGAAGCCATTTACGAGAGCGAAGTTTACAACAAAAAACATTCCGACGGCGTTTATTACACACAGCGTGACGGCAATATTTACGCCATCACGGAGCGTTTTCCGTCGAAAGAAACAGTGTTCCCCGAAATCGAATATTCGGATAAATACAACATCACCCTTCTCGGAAGCGATGCCCGTGTCGAAGCGTTCGACCGTGACGGCAAACTCGCCCTCAAAGCTGATATATGTTCACCCGAAGATGTTGACAGCGAACACCTTTTCGTTTTCAAATTAAGTTAAAATGGGACATCCGATAAAACACTTTATAACCGTAACAAAACACCGCAACGCTGTCATAAAACATTGCTTCAAAGCGGGAATCATACGTCAGGGCTTAACGCACGATCTGTCAAAGTTTTCGCCGACGGAGTTTATTCCCGGTGCAAAATATTATGTCGGTTACCGCAGTCCCAACGAAAGAGAGCGTGAGCAAAACGGCTACTCTCTTGCGTGGATTCATCACAAAGGCAGAAACAAGCACCATTTCGAATATTGGAGTGATTACAACACAAAATCCAAGGTTTCGGAGCCTGTTGAAATGCCGATTAAATATGTTGCGGAAATGTTTTGCGACCGTGTGGCGGCAAGCAAAATTTATAACGGTGACAAATATACCGACAGTTTTCCGCTTGAATATTTCTTGAAAGCCAAAGGCAGGCGTGTTATTCATCCGCAAACTTCGGCACTTTTGGAGAGCCTTTTGACCGAACTTTCCGAAAAAGGCGAAGAATATACTTTTGCACACGTAAAACAGATGGTGCGAACCGCTAACAAGAAAAACAATAAAAAGAAATGATAATTTACCGTTGCCGTGAACCGTCTTTCGTTCGGTACACGGCAACGGTTTTTTAAATTATTTGTAAATAATCGTAATGCGTGTTGTTGCACGGTTGTTTTTTATAAAAATCTGTGATAGAATTAAATAAATTCAGTTCGGAGGGCATTATGAAAAAGATTACACTTTCTGCAATTGCTTTGATTCTCGCTTCGCTCGTTTTTGTTTTCGGCGGTTGCGAGATGTCATTAAATTTAAAAGAAAAAAATACCGAAGATACACAGTCGCACACAGCCATTGTCGAGGTTACCGACAACAACGGCACGGTCATTGCCACCGAGTCGGTCACAATATCGCAAGAGGAATTGAAAAAAGGCGAAACTTTCTTCGAAAAAGATGACGGTAACGGCAAACTTCAAACAGGCGTTTCGGCTGACCGTTTGCAACAGGCGATTGCCAACAGCAAAAACAACGCCGTGGCAACCACCTCGGCTAAAGTCGATTCCACAAACAAAAACACTTCAGCCGATAAAAACACATCTTCGAATAAAACCACTTCGGCAGGTTCGGGCAACAACGTTTCGAATCCGTCTTCTTCCGGTTCGGGTAACGTGCCGACCTATGTGCAAGACGATGCCGCCGTGCTTAAATCAACGCAGTATACAATAACCGGCAGAGCCGTTTACGAGGGTGAGGCATCGCCTTATAAAGTTGCGAGAAGCGGTGAAAAACTCGCTATGTTTTCCGAGATCAACGGTCAGCAAATCGGCATAATAATAACAGAAGATGTTGTTTATATGCTTTCCGTCGACGAAAAAACTTATATCGAAATCACAAAGGATATGCTCAAAGAAAATATGAGCGAAGAAGAACTTGCTCAGTTTACCGGCAGTGCCCTCGATTTTGAAAGAACCGTTAAAGAAAAAACAACTAAAAACGAAGACGGCGTTGTTTATAATGTTGTTGTTTACGATGACGGCGTAAGCGATTATTTTGTAGGCAGCACAATCATAAAAACAGTTTCGCCCGACGGAAGCGTTCTTTATTACGACAGCGTTTCGCCTGTTGCACCCGCATCGGTTTTCGCACCGCCGCCAGGCTACAAAAGAACAACACTCGACGAGGCGGGCGTGTCCGAATTTATGGGTGCGGTTGACCCCTCCGAAAATCACACTCACGCCGATGAATAACAGAACCGCACTTGTTACGGGCGGGGCAAAGGGTATTGGTGCCGCCGTTTGCCGTGAACTCGCCCAAGAAGGATTTAATATCGCACTGAATTTCAATACATCCGAAAGTGAAGCACTCCGCCTGAAGGCGGAGTTGTCTTCGGTTACGGCGGTTGAGGTTTTTAAAGCAGATGTGTCCGACTCACACGGCGTTGATAATATGTTTGCCGAAATAAAAAACATTTTCGGCGGTGTTGATGTTCTCGTTAATAATGCGGGGATATCGCAACAGGCTCTTTTCACCGATATTACCGACGAAATGTGGCAAAAAATGATAGGCACAAATCTCACCGGTGCGTTTAACTGTTGCCGTGCCGCTCTGCCTTATATGATAAACCGCAAAAGCGGTGTTATTGTAAATATCGCCTCAATGTGGGGCGAAGTCGGTGCATCGACCGAGGTTCATTATTCTGCCGCAAAAGCGGGTCTTATCGGGCTTACAAAGGCTTTGGCAAAAGAAGTGGGGCTGTCGGGGATAACGGTCAACGCTGTTTCTCCCGGCGTTATCCTTACCGATATGATGGCGCAGTTTTCCGAATACGACAAGCAGGTTTTGGCTGACGAAACTCCCATGGGCGTGTTGGGTACACCCGAAGATGTCGCCGCCGCCGTGCGTTTTCTTGCGGGGGAAAAGGCTCGTTTTATCACGGGTCAGGTTCTTTCGGTAAACGGCGGTTTCGTTGTTTGATGCCGAATTCGTTTTGAAGTTACGGTTCTATTTTGTTTTTTATATAATAAACGGCGTTTTTAACCGTGTTTCTTTGGGTATTTTGCGGTTGACAATGCCTGAGGGGTATGATATATTTATACCAACCGATAGAGGTGCATTTTGTTATCAGTACCCGTAGTTAAACGTTTTACCGGAACGGCTGCGGCGAAAGGAACAGGTGCCGAAGACGGCTCACGGTAAAGAGTCGGTCTGGCAATAAGGAATAATATCTTTATTGTTGTCATCCCTTTGGGATGGAGAGCTATCTTACATACCCATAATACCCTTGTGTATTTATATGTACAGATAGTTGCTTTTCGGCAACTATTATTTTTTTGCAGTGGAGAGAATTTTATGAAAAAAACAGTTTTTAAAGGCGTAGGTACGGCACTCGTTACACCCATGAACGCAAACGGCGTTGATTATGAAGCGTTTGAAAGACTTATCGAATGGCAAATCGAGGAGGGCGTAAACGCTCTTGTTATTGCCGGAACAAGCGGTGAGGGTTCAACTCTTACCGATGAAGAACATAAGGAAGTTCTTCGCTTTGCGGTTGAAAAAATCAACGGCAGAGTACCTGTTGTTGCGGGCACAGGCTCAAACGATACCGCTTATGCCATCGCTTTGACAAAATACGCTTGTGAAATCGGTTGCGATGCGATGCTTCTTGTTACGCCTTATTACAACAAAGCAACTCAGCGTGGGCTTATCGAGTCGTTTACGGCTATTGCCGATGCATCGGATAAACCTTGCATTCTTTACAATGTTCCCTCAAGAACAGGCTGTAATTTGACTCCCGCTTCCTGCGCGGTTCTCGCCGAGCATCCCAACATCGTCGGCATTAAAGAGGCGAGTGGCAATATTTCGCAAATTGCCGAAATAGCGGCACTCACGAAAGGCAAATTCGATATATATTCCGGTAACGACGATCAGATAGTTCCGCTTTTGTCTTTGGGCGGTAAAGGTGTTATTTCCGTTGTTTCCAACATTCTTCCCAAAAAGACTGTGGAAATATGCGAAAGATTCTTCAACGGTGATGTTGAGGGAAGCAGAGATTTGCAACTTGAACTTCTTCCGTTAATAAACTCGCTTTTCTGCGAAGTTAACCCGATCCCCGCAAAGGCCGCGGTTGCGGCAATCGGCTTCGGCGAAAATTATGTCCGTCTTCCTCTTACAACGATGGAGCCCGAAAACGAGGCTAAAATGCGTGAACTTATGAGAGAACAGGGTCTCAACGTTTGATTTATTGAATTAAAGGTGTCACTATGATATGCAGTAATCTTGAAACAAAAGGCAATGTTTTGTATTTCGGCGGAAGAAGTACGGTTGAACTTTTTGAAAAATACGGTTCACCCCTTTATGTTATGGATGAAAAAACGATCCGTAAAAACTGCCGTAAATATACCGTCGCAATGAAAAAATATTTCGGCGAAAACGCAAAGCCGTTCTACGCCGGAAAAGCCTGTTCTTTCAAAAAAATATATAATATTGTCGAGTCCGAGGGAATGGGCGTTGATGTTGTTTCATCCGGTGAAATTTACACGGCGGTCTGTGCCGGTTTCGATATGTCGAATGCGTGTTTCCATTCGAACAGCAAAAGCGATTTCGATATAAATTTTGCTATGGAAAACGGTGTCGGTTGCTTTGCGGTCGACAATCTTGAGGAACTTGAATCAATCAATAAGTTTGCCGCCGAACACGGCATAAAGCAAAAAATTCTTTTTAGGGTCACGCCGGGTATTGACACTCACACTTACGAAGCGGTCAACACCGGAAAAGTCGATTCAAAATTCGGTTTCCCGATTGAAACGGGCGATGCACTCAAAATAACAAAAACAGCACTCAAGATGGAAAATATCGATCTTGCCGGTTTCCATTGCCACGTCGGTTCGCAACTTTTCGATTCGGATGTTTTCGTGCGTTCCGCAAAAATAATGCTTGAATTTATTGCCGAAGTAAAGGAAAAAACAGGCTACGAAGCAAGAGAACTTGACTTGGGTGGCGGTTACGGTGTTCGCTATACCGAGAATGATTCGGAAATAGATATCGAAAGCAACATAAAACTCGTAGCGGATTATGTAAAAAGCGTTTGCAAAACATTGGGTATCACCGAACCCGCAATCCGTATGGAACCGGGCAGAAGTATTGTTGCCGATGCGGGGCTCACGCTTTACAAAGTCGGCAATGTTAAACGCATTGAAGGTTACAAAAACTATGTTGCCGTTGACGGCGGTATGGGGGACAATCCACGGTATGCCCTTTATCAATCCGAATATACGGTCATTGCCGCCGATAAAACGGATGAAAAATGCGATTTCACCTGTGATCTTGTCGGCAGATACTGTGAAAGCGGTGACATTATTCAACCGAATGTCAAACTTCCGCAATCCGTCGCAAGAGGCGACATTATCGCCGTTCTTACAACGGGTGCTTACAATTATTCAATGGCTTCAAACTACAACCGAGTTGCGAAACCTCCCGTTGTTATGATAAACGGCGACGAGGATTATGTTGCGGTCAAAGGCGAAACGCTTGAGGATATTATAAGAAACGATATGTAAATAAAACGGGCTGTTAAAAAAACGCAGACCACATAAAACGGTATAATGCAAAGGGGTTTTACGGGTGTAAATAACACCTGTAGAACCCCTTAAAT
>CAYPAB010000025.1:0-25087 GCA_964408605.1 uncultured Eubacteriales bacterium | reverse complement strand
CTGCATCTTTTTTTCCTATCCCCTCAAAAAGCGGATGTAAGAAATTGCATTTTTTACATCCCCTATTTATATTTTTATATGATGTATTCTTTGTATTTTTCGAGAACGTATATTTCGGCGGTGATATCAAGAAGAAGTCCGTCGGGTGTGTATTCTTCCGAATGAACGACACCTGTTTTTCTCAATTCCGCACCGGCTCCGCCCAACGAAAACGGCAATAGTATTTTCACTCTTTTTCTTGTCGGGGGCAAAGACTCGGCAATTTTTTGTAAGAGTTGTGCAACGCCGTCGCCTGTTTTTGCCGAAATGCGAACGCAGTTACCGACCGTGGGAATCGAAACATCGTTTTCGAGATCGGTTTTATTCAAAACCGTTATAATAGGTTTGTCGGCACAGCCCAATTCTTCAAGAAGTTCGTTTGTTACTCTGTAATGCTCCGAGCATTCATCACTTGAAGCATCGCAGATATTGAGAATAACATTGGCGCTTACAGCCTCGTCCAAAGTCGATTTAAAGGCTTCAACCAATTTATGCGGAAGCCGTCTTATAAAACCGACGGTATCAACAAGCAAAACGGTGCTTCCGTCGGGAAGTGTCAATGCACGTGCAGTCGGGTCAAGAGTTGCGAAAAGTTTGTTTTCCGCAACAACGCCGGCATCCGTTAAGGTATTCATAAGCGTTGATTTTCCTGCGTTGGTGTATCCGACAAGCGCAACGGTAACGACGCCGTCTTTTTTTCGTCTTTCACGGTAGCGGGTTCGTCTTTCGTCGAGTGCTTTCAAATCCTCCGTAAGCGATGAAATTCTGCGTCTTATGTGCCGGCGGTCGGTTTCGAGTTTTGTTTCACCGGGACCACGAGTACCGATACCGCCGCCAAGCCTTGACATTGACGTGCCTTTTCCGCCCAATCGAGGTAAAGCGTACTTCAACTGTGCGAGTTCAACTTGAAGTTTTCCCTCGCCCGACAACGCCCTTTGGGCGAAGATATCAAGAATCAGCGTTGTTCGGTCGATAACACGGACATCGGTAAATCTTTCGATATTTTTTTGTTGCGCCGGTGACAGTTCGCCGTCGATAATGACAAGGTCGGGTTTTTCATTTTCACAAAACTCGGCTAATTCTTCAAGTTTCCCCCTGCCGAGATACGTGGCAGAGTCGGGTGCTTCACGTTTTTGAGTCATTTCGCAAACAACTTCGGCTCCCGCCGTTTTTGCGAGTTCCTCAAGTTCCGCAAGCGAAGAATCGACATCAAATTCACCTGTATCGACAGAAACAAGCACCGCTTTTTCACATTCGGTTTTGTTTTCGTAAAACTCCATAATTTCCCTCTGAAAAACCCTGTTCACCTTTTGGCAAACAGGGTGTTAAATAACTTACTTTCTTCTTTTGTGATGACTGCTTCCGTAGTAGTAGGAAGAACCGTAATATCTGCCGTAACGGTTTGAGAAATAACCGCCCGATTTTTCGGTAGCACTCTTGAGTGTGCCTGTTCCCGCACGGTTGTAAATGCAACCGAAAATATCCGCTTTTGTGGTGAGAATATCGCTCAAAGCGTATTCGATTTGAGGAATCGCAACACGTTCTTCGGCGGTAACAAAAATAATCGTGTCGGTGTAGTTTGCGATGATAGCGGCATCGGCAACAACACCCGCCGGAGGACAGTCTATGATAACATAATCAAAGTTTTTCTTTGCATCTTCAACAATTTTCGCCATAGCGTCGGAAGCGAGCGTTTCCGACGGGTCGGCAACGGCTTTTGACGAAACAAGAAGATAAAGGTTATATTTCTCGATATATTTTACGGATTCTTCAAAAGTTTTGCATCCGGTAACGATATCGTAAATACCTCTTTCGCCGTCAATTGAAATGCCCAAAGTTTTGCAAACAGCGGGTTTTCTGAGGTCGGCATCAATAAGAAGCACGGACTTACCGCTTTTTGCAAGCGAAAGTGCGATATTGGTTGAGCAAGTTGTTTTGCCTTCGCTTTCGGTTGAACTTGTAAGGGCAAAAACCGAATAACCTTTTTTCAATTTTGCGTTTTCGAGTTTTGTTCTTATGAGTTTAAAAGTTTCGATGAACGGCAATCCGACACTTCTGTCTGTAATAAGAAGTTTTGTGCGATCGTTTTTCTTTTTGTTTTTAATATCGGAAACGGTTGCGATGATATCGATATTGAAATTGTTTTTGATATCGTCCGACGAGAGCAACTTATTTTGAATTTTTGCGGAAATAAGGATAATAACAACCGCAAGTGCGGCACCGATTATGAATCCGGCTGCTGTATAAATAAGAGCGGTTGAGTCCGCGGCGAGTTCCGACTGAGTTGCGCTGTCCGCAACGCCGATATTAGCGGTCGGGAAAGCATCTTTTACAATGTCGGAATAAACGCTTTGTATTGCCGTGGCAACAACGTATGCCAACTCTTTATCGCCGGATTTGACGGTGATGTTGATAAGGGTCGAGTCGGTAACAAGTTCGACGTTTATCATACTGCGGAGTTGTTCTTTTGTATATGTTTTGCCGGTTTGGGCTTTAACATTCGCCTGAACCGCACCGATAAAGTCGTTACCGCGTTCGATAAGAGTTTTAAAGTTTGTCGCAATGGTAGCGGAAGCCTGTGCGTCACTTGCGGTAACATAAGTAGCCGCGCTGCCGGCGATGTCCCTATCTTTGTTGGAAACATTAAAGATAATGTTGGATTTATATTCTTCGCTGTAAGTGATTTTGGCAATGCCGAAACCGACGGTGCTGAATGCAACAACAAACAAAACTATGATCCACCACTTGCTGATGAGTTGTCGCACAAATTTCAAAATAGGTTCAAGACCTATGTCATCATCAAGGTTTCTTTTTTCTTCGTAAGCCATCATTATTCCCCTTTTTAAATTATATGCAATTTATTTTAACACAAAGATTGATTAACTACAACACATTTTTGAAATTTTATAAGCCGTTTCGCCTTAAAAATTCGATTTGTTTGTCTTTTTCGGCTTTATCGACCGAATTTACCGCTTTTGCCTCGTCTGTATATTTCTTTCGGTTGGAAAAAGATGAAATTATCCGTACCGCCCACATAATCGGCAAAAGGAACGGAAATTTTTTCAGTATCGGATATCTGTTTTTCATCAAATACAGCGGAAGAAAGACTCTGTTTAAAAAATAGGAAGACTTTTTTTCGGTATAGTCCCCTCTTATGATTCCACTTAAATAATGATTGACACCCGAACCGAAAACTCCGCTCAAAATGATGTAATCGGTTGTTTCTTCAACAAAGTCATTCGCTTTTTCGCCGTCGAACCAACAGCGGGAAAGTTCGTTCATTTTTTCATTGAAAACAGAAAGCCCCGTTTCCTCCAACGCTTTTTGCAAAACAGCCGTATCGCATTGCGGTTTCAGTTTTTTTGAAAGATAGTAATGGTCTATCACCGTTCTTATTCCGGTGCCCGCCGTTTCGAAATGGTGTGCGGAATGCGAAAGAATGTAAACATAAAAATCCTCGTCGGTCATACTGACGGCATATCCGTCGTCGGAAGTGAGCATTCTTTCGAAAGCACCCTTATAATAATCATAGCCCTTATCGTAATCGTATTTCAACTCTTTGTGGAGTTCGATGTTAAGAAAAGGTTTTTTGGTGTAACCGATATCTTTGTCATCCTCCGAATTTGTGTATTCGTAACCTCTTGCGAGAAGAATGTTTTTTGCGTCTTCCACCCTCGCCGATTCAACATAAACGTCAATATCGAGCATAAAACGCATATCGGGATTATCATAATATTTTGAAACTTTTGTGCCTTTAAGAAAACAGTGCTTTATCGAATGTTCCGAAAACAGTTTCGAAAGTTCGGCGGTTTCTTTTTCTTGGGCGGTATGCCTTGCGGCACAGCGAAAAAGTTCTTTTTTAAACAACTTTTTCATTTCTTCCGAAGCACCCTCACACGCAATAACCGACGGTGCGACAAAAGATGTTACTTTATGCCGTTCCGCAAGTTTGTAAAGTTTCTGAAAATCGGTATTTTCGGGAAATCGGTATGTTTCGCCGTTGATTTGAGAACTCACGGCGGAAATCAAAACCCTGCCGACTCCAAGCACATCGGCTGTTTCGTTATTTTTATTTTCCATTTTTCAACCTATACAATTTATATCTCAATCGGCGCAAAGGATAACGCCGACTGACGTTATTTACGCACTTGTTTTTATATTTGACATAATCGGGTTCGGTAACGTCAAAAGTTTTACCGTCACGGCAAACGGTACACACAACACCTATAATATGACTGTCGGTAATATTTTTTTCAAGCAGAAACTGATTGTCACCGCACATAATATAGCCGTTTTCGTCTTTGCCGACAATTCTGTGCAAGACAAACACACCGTCATCACGGCGATATAAAGGTATGTCACCGATTTCAAGAGGCAAATTCGGTTTTTTCAAGAACACAAAATCCCGCCCTTGAACAAGGAAGGGATTCATACTTGTGCCGGTAATCGGGATTTTAAACGTTGCGTTTCTGTTGAACGCCTCCTCGATAAAAGGAAGGAGTTCCGCCATTTTTATGTTCTTCATTTTTCCAAAATTCCGAAACTTCCCAATTTATCGGTAAAAGTTTTAAGATCCGAACGCAACACTTCTTCGGGAGCATCGTATTCCGCTTTCAGCAATGTGACGATTTCTTCGAACTCCTTGCCGTCTTCAAGCGCCTTCCAAATAAGTTCCGCCGAGCCGTTAAGCGTTATCATTCCACGGATGTTGTTAACCGCATCACCGACGGGAACAACAACGGGCGAACCCGCAACCGTTTTAAGCACGTAGTTTTCGTTAAGTTTCATTTTCATCACCAAACGCAAATAATTAAGCATAGACATTTTCAACTGTAAACGTCCAAAGTAATATTATCATAAAACGGCACGGAAATCAATACAAGGATTAAAAAAAGAGTATGGGGTATGCGTTAATAAAAAATGATTTCTTACACGCTTACATTGAACGTGGATGTGCAACAGTCCCGTTACCTTAAAACCAAAAAACAAGTAACCCTGTTTGCTCGTTATGAACAAACAGGGTCACTTATTTTCATCTGTTGATCTTCCAATAGCCGGTTTTATCAGAGCCAACACGCTCGATAAGATTTTTTTTAAAGACTTGATTGCTCTATCTACAGTTCCTTTACCTAAAGATGTTGCCTTGCATAGGTTTTCTCGTGTAATATTAGGATTGCTGACAATTTCATTAAAGACAACTTGTTCGTTTGCCGACAAATTTGTCGCCCCATTATTACCCCGTTTATTACCCCGCTGTTTTTATTTATTGCCCCATTTCGAATAGTGACATTCAGCATAAACGAATTATCGGTATATTCGGGAGCGGGAAGTCAGGCGTTTTCCATTTCGTTAAACATACGGTCAACACCCTCGCCAAACTCTTTTACATACTCATACTGATGTAAAAACTCGGCAATTTTCGGGTTGCGTGAGAAATGTACGGTGCGGAGATTGTTCAGGCGAACAATTCTCGGCAAACTGCCCGGACTTTCAACGGTAATGCGGTCATCAAACATCTTTGCAAATTAATTCCACAGATTATATGCCCGTTTTAGCGGACTTTACTCTTTGCGGTATTTCTTCGATGCGTATTTTATTCTTTTCCTTGGCAAGCCGGTATGCTTCCTGAATACTCGGTTTTATTTTGATGTTTATGTTCGTTGTTTACGATGCGGTTTTTGTTTCCTGTTCCGCACTCATTTTCTTTTTCAGTTTTTTCATTGCGACAAAGAATGCGGGGAAAAGGAACATATCCGCCACAGTCCATGCCATGGGGTTTACAAAACACGCCGCACCGTAACCGAGCCTGTTAACAAATCCGAATCCGCCTATTGCTCTGGCACACAGTTCGAAAATACCCGTCGTCATAGCGGTCATGCTGTAGCCCAAACCCTGAAGTGCGTTTCTCAACACGAACAGCACCGACAGAATGATATAAAAATAACTTCCCGCATTTATATACTGTTGAGCGAGGTTTATAACGGCGGTTTCCGAACCGCTTATAAACAAAAGCGAAATATACGGCCCCAAAAACCTTGCCACGCACATACCCACAACCGAATATATCGCCGCAAGTATAAATCCCCTGCCGATGCCCTTTTTGATTCGGTCGAGTTTTCGTGCGCCCAAGTTTTGACCGCAATAAGTTGCCATTGTAATGCCTATTGTTTCGGCGGGCAAAACAATCATAAGTTGAGTTTTTCCGCCTATCGTTACCGCTGCGATGACATCGGCGCCCAATCCGTTCACGCACGACTGCAACATAACGGAGCCGACCGCCGTTATCGAAAACTGCAATGCCATGGGAAGTCCGTTTTTAAGAAGCGACTTTATATAAGTAAAATCAAGGGCGGAGGTTTCTTTTGTAATGTGAAGAATCGGGAAACTTCGCTTTACATAAACAAGACAAAGAATGCCCGAAACCAACTGCGAAATAACCGTAGCGACGGCGGCACCTCGCACACCCATATCGAAAACGGTAATAAGGAAAATATCAAGCACTACATTCAAAACAGATGAAAACAGCAAAAAGTAAAGCGGTGTTTTGCTGTCGCCGAGTGACCTTACTATGCTTGCAAGAAGATTGTAAAACATTGTGGCACCTATGCCCGCAAAAATTATTACAATATAATCGTAAGCATCTTTATAAATATCTTCGGGCGTGTTAAGAAGTCTTAAAAGAGGATTTGTGAAAAGAACGGCACCGAGCGTAATCACAACGCCCAAAACAGCCGACACATAGATGATGTTTGCGACATATTTTTTTAGCCCACGCTCATCCTGTGCCCCGAAACGCTGTGCAACGGGAATCGCAAATCCCGAACAAAGCCCTGTTACCGAACCGATTATAAGAAAATTCAAGGCACCGACCGAGCCAACTGCGGAAAGCGCTATTTTACCGACAAATCTGCCGACGATAATTGTATCAGCCATATTATACAACTGTTGAAAAAAATTCCCCAACATAAGAGGCAGGCAGAATTTTATTATGTTTTTCATCGGACTGCCTTTAGTCATATCTCCCGTCATACTGTCACCGTAACGGAACCGCCGTAAACACACGGCTCCGATCATTCCCCTTTCAGCGTATTTTTAAAAACCGAAAACTTCAACAAATTTATCACAACCGACACGGTTTGTCAACACAAAATCGGGCGGTATTTCGAGGGTTCGCATTTTTTCGGTCGGCACGAGAAACCGCCGTTCATTGTTTCCAAGGAACAGCGGTCTGTTTAAAATTATTTTGCAACAATATTTATGATTTTTCCGGGAACATAAATTTCTTTTATTATGTTTTTGCCGTCAAGGAATTCGCAAATTTTTTCATCCGCTTTTGCCGCCGCAATCGCTTCTTCGGCGGTTGAGTCTTTTGCGATTGTTATTGTAGATCTGAGTTTACCGCAAATTTGAACGGGAACCTGAATATCCGTATCAACGGTTTTCGCCTCGTCATATTCGGGCCACTTCGCCACGGCAAGCAAACCTTCGCCACCGATGTTTTGCCAAATTTCTTCGCAAACGTGCGGTGCAAACGGATCAAGCAATTTCACGAAAGTCTTGAGTTCGCCTTTTGTTACGGAACCCGCTTCGTATATTTGATTAAGAAGCGACATCAACGATGCAATCGCCGTATTGAATTTCATATTTTCAATGTCTTCGGAAACTTTTTTAACCGTTTTATGGAAGGCGCTTTCAAGCGATTTTGAATATTCCTCGCCGTCTTTCACGATTTCAAGAAGATTCCAAACTCTGTCGATAAAGCGTTTGCAACCTTTAACGCTGTTTTCACTCCACGGCGCCGCTTTTTCATAATCACCCATAAAGAGCACGTATGTACGCAAAACGTCGGCACCGAGCACATCGACAACTTCGTTGGGGTCAACAACGTTGCCCTTGGATTTGCTCATTTTGTCGCCGTCGGGACCGAGAATAAGACCCTGTGCGGTTCTTTTCGCATACGGTTCGTCGAAGGGAACTTCACCGATATCATAAAGGAATTTGTGCCAAAAACGTGAATAGATAAGGTGGCGTGTAACGTGTTCCATACCGCCGTTGTACCAGTCGATGGGGCCCCAATATTTAAGTTTTTCCTTATCTGCAAAAGCCTCTGTGTTGTGGGGGTCGATATAACGAAGGAAATACCACGAAGAACCTGCCCACTGAGGCATTGTGTCTGTTTCACGTTTTGCGGGAGCACCGCACTTGGGACATGTGCAATTTACAAAACTTTCGATTTTCGCAAGCGGACTTTCACCGTCGGAACCGGGTTGGAAATTGTCGACTTCGGGCAACTTCAAGGGAAGTTCGTCATAAGGCACGGGAACGATTCCGCATTTTTCACAATGAACAATCGGAATCGGCTCGCCCCAATACCTTTGACGGTTGAATGCCCAGTCTTTCATTTTATACTGAACACCTTTTTCACCGATGCCCTTTTCCTCAAGGAAATCAAGCATTTTGGCTATTGAATCGGTTTTTTTCTTTGTTCCGTTAAGGAATTCGGAATTGACCATTTCGCCGTCGCCTGTGTAAGCCTCGACGGAAATATCACCGCCTTTGATAACCTCGATGATATCAATGCCGAATTTTTGTGCGAATTCATAGTCACGCTGGTCGTGTGCGGGAACCGCCATAATAGCACCCGTGCCGTAGCCCATCATAACATAGTCGGATATATATATCGGTATTTTTTTGCCGTTAACGGGATTTACCGCTTCAAGACCGTCGATTTTTACGCCTGTTTTATCCTTAACAAGTTGCGTTCTTTCAAACTCGGTCTTTTTGGCACATTCGGTTCTGTACGCTTCAATTGCAGCCATATTGCCGATTTTACCCGCATATTTGTCGATAAGCGGATGTTCCGGTGCCATAACCATAAACGTAACGCCGAAAAGTGTGTCGGGACGTGTTGTGTAAATCTTCATTTGTTCGTCGGTGCCGTCGATATTGAAGTTGACGAAAGCACCTGTGGATTTGCCTATCCAGTTGACCTGCTGAAGTTTTATGTTCGGCAGATAATCAACTTTTTCAAGACCCTGAAGAAGTTTGTCGGCATATTCGGTGATGCGAAGATACCAAACATCCTTTGACTTTTGCACAATATCGCTGTGGCAAACGTCACACTTACCGCCCTGTGAATCTTCGTTTGAAAGAACAACTTTACACGACGGGCAATAGTTGACAAGTGTTTTATCACGGAAAACAAGTCCGTTTTCGAACATTTTAAGGAATATCCACTGTGTCCATTTATAGTAGTTTTCCTCGGTCGTATCGACTACCCTTGTCCAATCGAAGGAGAAGCCGACTTTTTTAAGTTGCGAAGAAAACTTTTCGATATTCATATCGGTAACTTTACGCGGATGAATACCTGTTTTTATTGCGTAGTTTTCGGTGGGAAGCCCGTAGGCATCGAATCCAATCGGGAAAAGAACGTTGTAGCCCTGCATTCTTCTTTTGCGTGATACAACTTCAAGACCCGAATATGCTTTTATGTGACCGACGTGCATACCGGCACCGCTGGGATACGGAAACTCGACAAGTCCGTAAAATTTAGGTTTGTCGGAATTATCCTCGGCGTGAAAAACGCCCTCATCCTCCCACTTTTTCTGCCATTTTTGTTCAACGGCTGAAAAATCGTATTTCATTCTATCATACCCTTTCTCAACGGATGGAAAATTAACATATTATTTTAACAGTTCGGCTGTGTCGAATTTTTCGGCATCTTCCCAAAGACGTTCAAGATTATAATATTCTCTCGCTTCCTCGGTGAAAATGTGCGTGACAACACCCGAATACTCTATAATGACCCAACCCGTGGCTCTGCCCTCGATGTGGTCGGGTTTCAATCCCGACTGCTCAAGTTGATATTCAACTTCATCAGCCAAAGACCTTATATGCGTGTTTGAATTACCCGTTACGATAACAAAATAATCCGCAACAACGGTAAGTTCGTCGATTTTGATAACTTTTATATCGTTACCTTTTTTATCGTCAAGTGCTTTAACGATTTTTTTAACAGTATCTAAACTCATTTTGACTCTCCCGATTTATTGATCAGAACATTAAAAACGGCATCGTTATAAGCATCCAAAGTGTCGGGATGCACTATTTTTTCGCTGTTGATAAGTTCTTTTATCGTAAAACTCAACCCCTCGACTATTGCTTCGTCAAGAGAGCGTTTTGCCTTTTCACGCATCACTTCGACACCGTCATAGTCACGTTCGTCACTTATAAAATCGGCAATGAAAACGATTTTTTCGAGAAGCGACATATTCTTTCTTCCCGTGGTGTGATAGCGAACGGCATTGAGCATATCTTCATCTGTTATGCCGAATTCTTTTTCGGCAAAAATTTTACCCGACATCGCATGGTAAAGTTTAGGAACATTTATTTCCCATTTTGAAAGTTCCGTTCCGTTTTCGATCATATAAGAGAGTTGCAAACCCGACGGCATATCTTTACAGCAATCGTGAACAAGCCCCACGGTATACGCTTTTTCGGGGTTCTCCCCGTACATCACCGCAAGTTTTTCGGCACAAGACGCAACATTCAGCGAATGAACAAAGCGTTTTTCGGTCAGTCTTTGACGCAAGACCTCGGTATACTCATCATTTTTGTTCACAGATACAGCCCCCTCGTCTTAATGTATCGGTTCACATCCGCTTCAAGCGAGTTGCTTCCCGAACCGCTTTTCAATTCCCGACGGATCTCCGACGAACTCATTTCCACGGGAACACATTCACATATTATGGCACCGCCGTTTTCGAGTTTCAAGACCTCTTTTGAAAATTTTTTCATACTTTCCAATTCGGCGAGGTTTTCGGTTCTGCATGCCGCAACCGGCACGCAAAGGTCGAGTATTTCACGGTATTTATACCATTTGTTGAAAGAAAGGAACATATCGTCACCCATAAAAAGAAAAAGTTTCGCATTCGGATAAAGATTTTTAACTTCTTTCAATGTGTCAACGGTATAACTTTTTCCTCCGCGTTTGATTTCGATATCACTCACTTCAAACATCGGCTCGCAAAAAGCGAGGCGACACATTTCGTATCTGTCCGTGGATGTCGCACCGGAACTGCTTTTAAACGGCGAAAGTGCCGTCGGCATTATTATGACTTTGTCGGCACCGCATTTTTTCGCAAGATTCAACGCAAGCGATTTATGTCCTTTGTGTGGCGGATCAAACGACCCGCCGTATATTGCGATTTTTTCCATTTTGCAATCAGTACAAAGTCACCGACTGCATTTCGAGTGAACCGCGGTATGAGGTAATTTTTATTTTCACTCTTACAACTTCGGTCGGAACGATTTTATGTATTCTTTTGTAGCCGATAACACCGCCCGTTCCGACTTTTTTGAATTTGCCGTTGCCCTCGTCTATATAAACTTCGTATTCTTCAACATGCTGACCGTTTGCGATATGCTCCTGCATAACGAATTTGTCGAACATATCTTTTTGCGAAAGAGTAATTATAAGTTCCGGCTCTTTGTCGCCGTCAGCCGGTCGCCATGTTTTTGTTTCGTCATCATCGAAAAGGTTAGATGCGCTGTATTCGGGCGAAAGCGTACTGCTTGCCTCGATTTTGCCTATTTGCGAAACCTTGTAAGAATACGACCGTTGCAAATCAAGACCGAACGCCCTAAGAATTTGGGTTTCCATTTCGGCAAACTTGCCGTTTTTCATCGGGGGAACACCCAACATCAACGCACAGTTTTTGCCGACCGATTCAAGATAAAGTTTTTGAAGTTTATCTTTTGTTTTTGCGGTGTATTCGTCGTCTTTATGATAATACCATCTGTCACGCATGGACACGCTGACTTCACACGGATACCAAATAAAGTCCGTTTCTTTTTTTATCGCTTTTCTCGAACCGAGGTCACGCTCAAATTCGTTTTCTTTTTTGCGGTTCTTTTTGCCTTTTTCTTTACTGCGTTCAAACGCCTTGTAAATGCTGTGCCTTTCGGGGATTACGCTCCACTCGTTTTCACGGATGACACCCCACTCGTTACCGTACCAACGCACGTCGGGGCCGACCAACGCTATAACAGCATCGGGTTGACATTCTCGCACCACATCGTAATATCCCGACCAATCGTACTCTTGAACATTGCCGTTTTTGTCGGGCTCGGCGGCACCGTCAAAGCGAACATAGAATATATCACCGTATTTTGTGAGGACTTCTCTCAAAAGCGATTTGAAATAGTTGTTGTATTCCTCGCCTTTTCCGTAAGAATCCTCGTGGCGGTCAAGCGGAGAAATTGCGATTCCGAATTTAAGCCCCTGTTTTCGGCATTCTTCACTGAGTACAGCGACGATATCTCTGTTTTCGGTTTCCCAATCGGTTGCTCTTTCGACGGAATAATCGGTGTATTCCGAACACCAAAGGCAAAATCCGTCGTGATGCTTAACATTGAGAACAAGCCCTTTAAAGCCTGCGTCTTTGAAAAACTCGACCCATTCTTCGGCATTGAATTCATCGGGATTAAAGTTCACGGGGTCGACCGTTCCGTCGGTCCACTCTCTGTTAACGACCGTCGGCAAACCGAAGTTTACAAAACAGTAAAACTCGGTTTTTTGCCAATTAAGTTGTCTTTCGGAAGGTTTAACTTCCGCTGCGATTTCGTAGGGTTTCATATGATATCCTTTCGGTGTTTATTTGCCGCTGTCACAATTCGTTGCAACAATATCCACGCCTAAGCCGAGGATGTTTTCAATAATAACATCGCCTGTTTTTACGGGCGTTTTAACTGTGACCGCATTTATCTCTTTCATGCAGTCAAACATTTTGTCTTTCGGCACGGGGCCGGAAGATTTAACGGGAACAACCGCATGCAAACCGTTTTCGATTTTTACGCTTGTTGTGAGGCTTCTTACCGGATTCGTAACTTCGGCTCGTGCATAAGCATCCCCGCGTTTACAGGTGTTGCCCGTTACGGAAACGACTTCGCCGTTCTCGATTTCCACTTCAATGGGGCATCCCAAAGGGCAGGATACACAAATAAGATTTCTTTTCATTTCTCCCACTCCTTATTCTTCAACTCTTACGGTTATTTCGCTGTTTTCGTTCATATTTTTAAGCATATCCGGTGTGATTGAAACATTTTCCATTTCACCGGGAGCCAATTTAACTTTCTTTTTGCTTGAAAGCACATTGCCGTCGCATTCGACGACCACTTTGGCGCCTTTGTAAACACGTCCGACACGGAAGTAAAGTTTAAGTTCTTCTTCGCATTTTATGTTAACACGCTGAGGCACTACATAACGCACTCCGTCGACGCCCTTTGTGTTGATAAACGTACCGCCTTTTTTCTTGCCGAAAATATAGTCCGCCGCACCTTTGCCGGCAATTTGACTTTCCTGCGTAACATAGTCGACAAGGTCATGCACTTGCAAAACATTACCGCAGGCAAAAATTCCGGGGCGAAGCGTTTCACGGTATTCGTCGACAATCGGGCCGTTTGTCACTCTGTCGAGTTCCACCCCGACGTCTTTTGAAAGTTCGTTTTCGGGAATAAGGCCTACCGACAAAAGAAGCGTGTCGCATTCAATGTATTCTTCGGTGCCGGGAATAGGTTGCAGTTTTTCGTCAACCTGTGCTATGGTAACGCCCTCCAACCTCTCTTTGCCGTGTGTTTTTATAACGGTGCAACTGAGCCTTAGCGGTATTCCGAAATCGTCTAAACACTGAACGATATTTCTCGTAAGACCGCCCGAATACGGCATAAGTTCGCAAACGACCTTAACTTGAGCACCCTCAAGGGTCATTCGGCGAGCCATAATAAGCCCGATATCACCCGAACCGAGGATAACGACTTTTTTGCCGGGCATATAGCCGTCTATATTAACATATTTTTGTGCGGTTCCCGCTGTCATAATTCCCGACGGCCTTGAACCCGCAATCGAAAGGGCACCTCTGGGTCTTTCACGGCAACCCATTGCTAGAACGACCGCAACGGCTTGAAACTGCATAAGACCGTCTTTGTTATTTATAGCCGTAACGACGTTTTTGTCGGATATATTTATTACCATGGTGTCGGTGTAAACGTCGATATCGGTTTTTTCGACCTGTTCGGAAAACCTGCCCGCATATTCGGGGCCGGAAAGTTCCTCGCCGAAATAATGAAGACCGAAGCCCGTGTGTATGCACTGTTCGAGAATACCGCCGAGCGTTTCCGCTCTTTCGAGGATGACGATTTTTTCAACGCCCTCCTCTTTCGCTTTAAGAGCGGCCGCCATACCGGCGGGACCTCCGCCGACAACGACCAAATCATAATTCAACATTTGCCCCGCCTCCTTACTTTGTTCTGTCATACATAATTTTCGACTTACCGCCGAATTTTGTGATTTCGTTCATCGGAACGCCTAATTCCTCGGCAAGAATTTCAACGACTTTACTGCCGCAAAAACCGCCTTGACATCTGCCCATACCGGCTCTTGTTCTTCGCTTGACGCCGTCGACATCCCTTGCACCGGCGGGGGCACGTATCGCATCGAGAATTTCGCCCTCCGTTATTGTTTCGCAACGGCAAACGATTCTGCCGTATGCTTTGTTTTTTGCGATAAGTTCCGCACGTTCTTCCGTGCTCATATTTCTGAAACGCACGGGTGCCGGACGAATCGGGTCATAGTCGGCTTTTTCAGGTATTCCGCCCGTAAGTTCCGTCATAATCCGCACAACTTCTTCGGCAATTGCCGGTGCGGAGGAAAGCCCCGGAGATTCGATTCCCGCAACATTTATGAAATTTTTGTTGACCGACGAAGAACCGATAATGAAGTCATCCGTTGACGGGTGGGCACGGTTACCGCTGAACGAAGTTATCGCATTTCTGAGTGAAACAGCCGGAATGCTTTTTATTGCGGAGTTGTAAATTGCATTCAATCCGTCGGCTGTTGTTGAGACATCGTCACCGTCGTCAATATCGACGGCGGAGGGGCCCACGATAAGGTTACCGTCAACAGTCGGTGAAACAAGCACACCTTTGCCCATTTTTGTGGGGCATTGAAAAACAGTATGTTTTGCGAGTGACCCCTGCGATTTGTCGAGAAGATAATAATCGCCGTGTCGCACCGTTATTTTAACGGAGTCATCACCGATGAGTTCGGCTGTTTTGCCGGAATGAACGCCCGCTGCGTTGATAACATACTTTGCGGTGATTTCACCCGCTGTCGTGTCGAGAACAAATTCGCCGTTTTCGGTTTTTATGCCGGTGACCTCACAGTTTCTTATGAAATCGGCGCCGTTTGTAACGGCGTTTTCAACGGCGGCTATTGTAAGTTCATATGGGCAAACGATTGACGATGTCGGTGCGACAAGAGCGCCGACCGCACTGTCGCCGATGTTCGGCTCAAGTTCTTTGAGTTCGTCACGTTTTACTATTTTAAGATCGGGCACACCGTTTTTGATTCCGCGTTCGAGAAGTTCCTCAAGATGCGGTATCTCATCCTCCGAAAACGCAACGACAATTGCGCCGTTGTTTTTCAAAGGCACGTTAAGTTCGGCGCAAAACTTTTTCATAAGTTCGACACCGCGAACATTCAATTTTGCTTTAAGCGTTCCGGGTTTTGCATCGAACCCCGCATGAACGATTGCACTGTTCGCTTTTGTCGCTCCCATCGCACAGTCGTTGCATCTTTCGAGCAAGGCGGTTTTTACGTTGTATTTTGAAAGTTCCCTTGTTATAAGAGAACCGACAACGCCCGCACCTATAACGGCAATATCGTACTTCATAAAAAGCACTCCCCAATTTATTAAAAATTAAATCAATTTATTATAGCATACCGAATATGTAAAAATCAAGGGATATAAACGTAATAAATACTGTAATATAAAACCAATATATATCGCAAATAAATACACCTTGTTTTTTACGCCGATTTGTTGTATTATAAAATCGGTTATTTGACGGCACGGCTGAGGTGCCGACTTATCGAATTTCACAAACACAAAGAGGTACGGAAATTTATGAATATAAAAAAATCCCCCGAACTTCTCGCTCCGGCAGGCGATACGGCATGTCTTAAAGCCGCCGCAAGATTCGGGGCGGATGCCGTTTATATAGGTGGCCCGCTTCTTCAGTTGCGAGCCGAAAAATCGGCATTCACCGAAGAAGAAATAGAGTCATCCGCAAAATATCTTCACGCTTTGGGCAAAAAGTTATATGTAACGGTCAACAGTTTTACGAAAAACCGTGAACTCGAACCGTTAAAAAGTTATGCGAGAACGCTTTATTCCCTCGGTGTTGATGCCGTTATAGTTGCCGATCTCGGCGCACTCAGAACGATAAAACAAGCCGAACCGAGGCTTGAAGTCCACGTCAGCACGCAGGCGAACTGCTGTAACTACGCCGCCGCAATGGCGTATTACGAAATGGGTGCTTCACGAATCGTCGTTGCAAGGGAAATGACTATCGACGAAATCGCCGAAATGCACTCCGAAATTCCCGATGACCTTGAAATAGAAGCATTTGTTCACGGGGCTATGTGTATGGCATACTCCGGCAGGTGTTTGATTTCTTCTTATTTAAACGGAAAAAGCGGTAACAGAGGCGAATGCACTCAACCTTGCCGATGGGAATACTACCTTGTTGAAAGGAACCGTCCCAACGAATATTACAAACTCGAAGAATACAGCGACCATTCGGCTCTGCTTTCTTCACACGATATGAAAGCGTTGGATTTCCTTGACAAATTGGAGGAGGCGGGTGTCAACTCCTTTAAAATCGAAGGCAGAATGAAAACCGAATACTATGTTTCGCACGTGGTGAATGCCTACAGGCGTGCCATTGACAAAACAACGCCTTTGGAACTTCTTGACGACGAACTCAACGCTATAAGCCACCGCCCCTACAACAGCGGTTTTTATTTCGGAAATCTTGTGACAAATCACAAAAACGACGGTCTTTACCATTGGGACTGCACGTTTGCGGGTGTCGCTTTGAGTGACTGTGAAAACGGCAAACTGAAAATACGCCAACGCAATTTTTTCAAACTCGGCGACACAATAGAAGTGCTTTCGCCGGATGCGTTCGGTCTGTCGTTCGCTTGCACAAAAATCACCGACGAAGACGGAAACGACCGTGAAACAGCCTGTCATCCGCAGGAAATACTCACTCTCGATTGCACGGCGGATGTTAAAGCCGGCGACATTTTAAGAGTAAGAACAAAAAAAGAAAAAATAATCACAGATATTTAAAAATATGAACGAATTGGAAATTTTAGCGCCGGCGGGCGCATTTGAGCAGTTAAAAGCCGCTGTTATCTGCGGTGCCGATGCCGTATATTTGGGAGCGGGTAACTTTAACGCACGTCGCAACGCAAAAAACTTTACCTACGCCGACTTAAAAGATGCGGTAAAATACTGTCATTTACGAAATGTCAAAGTATACGTAACTCTCAACACACTCGTTTTCGACAAAGAGTGCGCCGAACTTTACGAAACGGTCGAAGCGGTGGCAAAAAGCGGTGCCGATGCGGTAATTGTTCAGGATTTCGCCGTATGCGAAGCGGTTAAAAAAATCTGCCCCGAACTCCCCTTACATGCCTCCACACAAATGGCTGTGCACAATGTTTCGGGTGCGGTTTTTCTTGAAAAACTCGGCTTTTCGAGAATCGTTTTGGCACGTGAACTTTCTTTCGGCGAAATTGAAAAAATACGAAAAAACACATCCGCCGAACTTGAAGTTTTTGTTCACGGGGCACACTGTATGTCCACATCGGGCAACTGTTATCTTTCGGCGATGTTGGGTGAACGAAGCGGTAACAGAGGGCTGTGCGCTCAAGGTTGCCGACTGAATTGGAAATCGGCTCACGGCAGAGAATACGCTCTTTCGCTTAAAGATATGTCGTATTTGGACAGCATAAGTGCCTTGAAATCGGCGGGTATCGACTCTTTTAAAATCGAAGGCAGAATGAAGCGACCCGAATACGTTGCCGCCGCCGTCACGAGTTTAAAAAATGCTTTAAACGGCAAAGAATACGACAAAACCGTTTTGCGTTCCGTATTCTCACGAAGCGGTTTCACCGACGGATATTTAAAAGGCAAGCGTGACCTCGATATGTTCGGTTTTCGTGACAAAGAAGATGTTACTTCCGCCTCCGCCGTTTTAAAAGAACTGCAAAACCTGTACCGTGACGATATACACCCCACAAAAGCGGATATGGTTTTAACCTTAAAAAAAGGCGAAGAATCAACTCTCGGCATCACGGCAAAAAACACGACCGTGACGGTGCAAGGGGCAATTCCCGAAACACCCGAAAAATCGCCTCTTTCAACGGAAATCGCTTTAAGGAATTTGGGGAAACTCGGTAACACTCCGTTTTTTATCGGTGACCTTACTTTCAACAATCCCTACTCCCTTACGCTTTCCGCATCGTCAATCAACGCTTTGAGGCGAAACGGTGTTGAAAAGTTGGAAGAAAAACTCACCGAAACAACTTATAAAATAAATTCGTTAACTCACGCACCGTTCGAACCGCACCGTTCCTCTTTCGCCCCGAAAACGAGAGCAAGATTTGAAAAATTCTCGCAATATTCCGATATATTCGAAAACTGCGAATTTATAATTCTGCCGATTGCAGAAATACTAAAAAACAAAGAGCAATCGAAGAAACTTTCTTCGCACATTATTGCGGAACTTCCGCAACTGATTTATCCCGATGCCGAAGAAAAAATTGCCGATGAACTCGGCGAACTGAAAAAACTCGGCATTACGCACGGCATAACGGGGAACATCGGCGGAATAAAAATCCTTGCCGACGTCGGTTTCACCGTTCACGGCAGTCACGGTCTTAACATCACAAACACAGATGCTTTAAGATTTTACGAATCCTTGAATTTAAAAGACACGGTGCTGTCTTTCGAACTGACGCAAAAGGCTTTGAATAACATGGGTGCCGACATCACACGAGGTGCGTATGTATACGGTTATCTTCCGCTTATGTTGATGAGGACGTGCCCGCAAAAAACTTCTTTCGGTTGTGAAAATTGCAAAGGCATAACCGAACTTACCGACAGAAAAGGTTTTAAATTTCCCGTGATTTGCAATAACAGAGTTTATTCTGTTCTTCACAACAGCGTTCCCATGTATATAGGTGATCAAAATCTTTCCGCACTCGATTTTGCAACGCTTTATTTCACGGTTGAATCCGCACGGGAATGTGCCGACATATACAATTCGGTTTTAAATAAAACAAATATTCAAGGCAAAAAAACAAGAGGTCTTTTTTCGAGAGAACTTTTATAAAAGATGACTAACTGAATATCGGAGGTTTAACCTATGGCTGAAAAAACGGCAATTATTATCGGTGCGGGCCCCGCGGGGCTCACCGCCGCATACGAACTTTTGAAAACCACGAATATAAAACCGCTCGTTCTTGAAGAAAGCAATTTCATCGGCGGTATTTCTCGCACGGCGGAGCATAACGGCAACCGGATAGATATCGGCGGTCACCGTTTCTTTTCAAAAAGCGAAAAAGTAAATGAACTTTGGCGTGAACTTATGCCCCTGCAAGGTGCACCGTCCGCCGACGACATTATAACCGGCACGGAAAAAGAATTGAGCGAAAACGGCCCCGACCCCGAAAAAGAAGACCGTGTTTTCCTTTTGAGAAACCGTGTTTCGAGAATTTACTATTTAAGAAAATTCTTCGATTATCCCATTTCATTAAAGCCCGAAACTTTTATAAATATGGGCTTGTCACGAACGGTTAAAGCGGGTTTCGGATATCTTCACTCCTGCGTGTCAAAACGTGAGGAAACATCGCTTGAAAACTTCTATATCAACCGTTTCGGCAAACCGCTTTACGAAATGTTTTTCGAAGATTACACCGAAAAACTTTGGGGAATAAACCCATCGCAAATTTCCGCCGAATGGGGCGCACAACGTGTTAAAGGTCTTTCGCTTACAAAGGCTGTTTTGAACGTTCTTTCAAAACCGTTCAAAAAGAAAGAGCAAGTTGAAACGTCGCTTATAGAACAGTTTTGCTACCCCAAAAAAGGCCCCGGTCAACTTTGGGAAATTCTTGCCGACGAAGTTGAAAATCTCGGCGGAAAAGTTTTGAAAAACAACAAAGTCAAAGCCGTTTACGTGAAGAATAAAAAAGTAGAATATGTCGGCGTTGACACTCCCGACGGCGAAGTTCAATACAAGGCGGATTATTTTATTTCCACCATGCCCGTAAAAGACCTCATTATCGCCATGGGTGACGATGTTCCCGGCACCGTAAACGATATCGCAACAAATTTGCCGTACCGTGATTTTATGACGGTGGGCGTTCTCGCCGACAAACTTTTGCTTGAAAACAAGACTTCTCACAAGACCCCCGCAAACATCGTTCCCGACTGCTGGATCTATATTCAAGAGCGTGATGTTAAGTTGGGCAGACTTCAAATATTCAACAACTGGTCGCCTTATATGGTAAAAGACCCCGAAAACACCGTCTGGATAGGTCTTGAATATTTTTGTGACGAGGGCGACGAGTATTGGAATATGTCGGACAAAGAATTTACCGACTTCGCAATTGACGAACTCGAAAAAATCGGTATAACCGAAAGGCGTTACATCCGTGATACCGTCAGAATCAAAGTAAAAAAAGCATATCCCGCCTATTTCGGCACATATAAAGATTTCGACAAGGTGCGTGAATATCTTGATTCCGTCGAAAACCTTTATTGCATCGGCAGAAACGGTATGCACCGATACAACAATATGGATCACTCGATGCTTACGGCGGTTGAAGCGGTAAAGTGCATTAAGAACGGCAATACGAAAAAAGATTCAATTTGGAATGTAAACACCGAACAGGAATATCACGAAGAAAAGTAACTCTTTAAACCGGACTGTGAAAAACGCAAGTTTTTCGCAGTCTTTTTTTTAAAATTTTGAAAAAACATACACAAACTTTTTTCGCCGAAAATGTCAACAAACTCGATTTTTCGTCATTTTGCCGTATATTCCAACGGTTCAATTGTGCGTTTTCAACAAAACAAATTGACATTTTCAAAAAGATTTGTGAAAGAACAAGGCAAACTATCGACCAGTCCAATTGTGCATATTGCACAATTGCAAACCGTTTCATTTGGGCAATATTACTTGACTTTTTGATTTTTTTGAGTATAATGGAAGCATAAATTAAAGGAAAGGAGTCCACGACAATGGCAAACTATCGTGAAATCAAAAACAGTCTCATCAAAGAAATTGAAGAAGAAAAGGGCTTCTCCTGGAAGAAACTCGCTAAGATCATCGAACTTAACGGTCTTCTTAAAGAGATGCAGTAATACTGCTTCTTCACCCGTTTACAACCTTGAACATCCGCCTCACCCATATTTATCGCTGATGCGGACTTCGAGGTTCACATATAAATTGTTTCATAAAGCCAAAAAACAAGCCGCCTACGGGCGGTTTGTTTTTTTCTTGACGTAATGTATTTTTTGGTTTATATTGATATTGTACAAATAATATTTTCGGGGGGATCCGCAAATGGTAAATGTAGCATTGGTCGGCACTTGGCACGTTCATTTTGAAGGTTATGCCAAAACAATTAAAAACAATCCGTCTTGTAAGATTACGGCGCTTTGGGATAATGATCCCGTGAGCGGTCGGGAATACGCAAAAATGTTCGATTGCGAATTTGTGAGCGATTACGACGAACTGTTGAAACGTTCCGACGTTGATGCGATATCGGTTTGCACATCGACAGATTTGCATTATGAAATAATAAAAAAAGCCGCCGAAGCGGGCAAGCATATTTTCACCGAAAAAGTTTTGTGCTTTACCGAAGCCGAAGCGTTGGAAGTTGCACGTGCCGTTAAAGAAAGCGGTGTTAAATTCTGCATTTCGTTCCCGAAACGCGGTCAAAGTGATTTTTTGTGGATGAAAGACGCAGTCGACAGCGGTCTTATCGGCAAAGTGAATTATTGCCGTATGCGTAACGCACACAACGGCGCCACGGCAGGTTGGCTTCCCGACACATTTTACGACAAAAAAACGTGCGGTGGCGGTGCTATGATGGATTTGGGCGCTCACTCGATGTATTTTCTTAATTGGATTATGGGCGAGCCCGAAAACGCCGTGTCGGCGTTCACAAATGTCAAAGTGCAGTCCGTTGAAGACAACGCAGTCACGGTGTTGACCTATAAAGACGGTGCAATAGGCGTCAGCGAAACAAGTTTTGTTGCACCCAACAATCCTTGCGAAATTGAAATCGTCGGTGATAAGGGAACAATTCTTGCCGGCGGATTTAACGATAAAGTATGTTACAACATCGGCGACGGTTGGGTTTTCCCGAAACTGCAGAACGGTTTACCGCATGCCATCTCTTTGTGGATAGACGGAATCGAAAACGGAACACCTATCCCCTACGGAATCGACGATGCCGTTGCACTTTCGAAAACCATGGAAATGGCATATAAAAACATTTTATAAGCACGTGTTGTTATTAACGGAGGGTGCAAAAACGCAAGTTTTTGCACCCTTATTGTAAGGGGATAGAAAAAAATGCAGAACGGAATACCTGAGCAAAAACAATGTGCCGGCCTTGTTTTCGGTTACCCGACGGCGTACACTAAGGTGACGAGGTTCGTTCGTAGCATAAAACATTAAATACTTTGTATTTGTTGATTTTTTCAATTATTCAAGGGGTTTTACAGGTGTTATTTACACCCGTAAAACCCCTTCGTATTATACTGTTTTATGCGGTCTGCGTTGTTTACATCCTCTGTTCCTTATAAGATGTATTCTTTTAATACTGTGCCGTCTAACGACTTATGGATTATCGCCGTATCGTCGATAATCATATATCCCCTCGGCGTATTTTCTTTCGGAATGGAAACCGAACCGGGATTGCAATATAAATAACCGTCGATTTCTTCCATTTTAGCAACATGAGTGTGACCGTTGAAAAGGATGTCTCCTTTTTTGAGTTTCGGCGGATTTTTCGGATTGAATTTGTGACCGTGTGTCAAAAAAATCATTCGTTCTTTGTGATAAAGCAGAGCGTAATCCGCAAGCACGTTAAAGTCAAGCACCATATCATCAACTTCCGCTTCACAGTTTCCGCGAACACAAAGAATTTCTGCCGAAACAGAGTTAAGAAGCGCTATAACTCCTTTGGCATCGTATTCATCGGGCAAATTATTGCGTGGGCCGTGATAAAGCACATCACCCAAAAGCAAAAGTTTATCGCATTTTTCCTGTTTGTATCTCTCGATCAATTCACGGCAATACTTCAATGAGCCGTGAATATCCGAAGCAACCATCAGTTTCATAATTATTTCCCTTTCGTGTTTTGTACCGTTTTTTATTCGCAGACAACTCCTGCGGATTTATAAATTGGCAAAGAATGAAAAACGTCAAAATGATATCAAAAACAAAAAATAATTACATTTGCTCGATGATGTATTTTTTCACGTCTTCCAACTTGCTTCGTTTCCAATCGCCGTTTTCGGATTTTTCCGCCAACGGACAAAGTATGAAAAAATCTAACGTTTCGCCGGGAACTCTGCCGGTACGCATCGGTTCGGCAAAATGTTCTTTCCACTTTTCTTCCGTCGCATCTTTAAATTCGGCGGGATTAAGATATGCCATTTGGCGTTTTGTTGCGGCGATGTGCATTTTTGCCGACAGCGGTGACAGGAGTTTATATTCCTCCTCGCACACATCGGTAAAAATCGGCGGAATTTCGTGTTTTACAATATGTTCCGAATCACGCAATATTTTCAAGCCCATCGGTTCATAAGTAAACTCCGTTTCGGTAAAATTGATTTTAACAATAACACCGTATTCGGTTTTGTGCTGTGAGCGTTGATAATCCGTGTCGAAAATGAAATTGCCGAGTGAATAAAAAATCATTTTGTCGCCGACGGTTTCGTAATTCATCGGCACGTGCGGATGATGACCGACAACAATATCCGCACCCATATCGAGATATTGCAAATATCTTTCACGTGTATACGGTGACGGTAGCGGTGTAAATTCCTCGCCGGCGTGTGCAACAACAATACACCAACGGCAAGTTTTTTTAATATCGGAAATCGTCTTTCCGATATCCTCCAAATCACTCCAACTGTAGCATCCGGCTTTGTCGGTGTCGGCTTTTCGGCACGCTCGCTGATATCCGACGCCGAAAATCCCGATTCCGCCGGCTTCGTCGATGATGACCGGCTCTCTCGCCTCTTGAATATTCATTCCGGCGCCGATCGTTTTAACGCCGTTCGCTTTTGCGATGTTCAACGTGCTTTCAATCCCCGATTCGCCCGCATCCATTATGTGATTATTGCAGATGTTCCATATATCCGCATGCATTTTATCAAGCACCTTGACCGCATTGGGGTCAATAGTGTGAAGCAGTTGTTTTACTCCGCTTTTTTCCGTGTTTTGAGGCAATTGCGCTATCGGCCCCTCAACATTCGGTATCACATGGTCGGCACTGTGCAAAAAATCGAGAATTTCCGCCGAAAGCAATTCATCATCATTCCATTGACCGTACATATATCGGTCAAAACCTATGTCACCCGTAAACACTAAAGATGTTTTGTTTTTCATAACTTTATCCTAATTTATCTCCGTTTTCAACTTTGTTGTAATAATCATCTTAAATAAATCGTCATTTTTTATTTGTATAATAGCGTATTTTTCAATATCCGTCAACAACATCTTTGTTTTAAATCCATCAAAAACCTATTGACTTCACCGTATAAAAGCATATAACATAATCATCGTTTCAGAACGTCATAGCCCCTCCGACACGGGGAAGTTTTATTTTCATCTGTTCTTATGCGAAGAACGACGCAAATTCGGAACCGATTTTGTACAAACACAGGTAATCTGCCGAAAAGTTTGATATAAATATTATTTTAAGAGGATTGCTTTTTGAAGAAAACAACCAAAAAAGCGGAGATTGTGGCATAAGCGGGAGGCTTGTGTAATACGATTTTCGCAAACCTCCTACATTGAAGTCAACAATTTCCGGGAGGAAAAACAATGAATCGGCTTATGGTGACAACGGCATTTGAAACACTTAAAACAACATCACAAGGTTTTATATTAC
>CAYPAB010000024.1:0-25110 GCA_964408605.1 uncultured Eubacteriales bacterium | reverse complement strand
ATCTACACAAAACAAGTAATCCACACATATTCAAGCATCTACACAAAACAAGTAATCCACACATATTCAAGCATCTACACAAACCCAAATATAATCTATAAAAATCGTAAACACCTACGCAAATCTAAAAAAATCTATACATATTATTTATACAGGCTTAAACGATTTATAAAGTGTGTTTTGCTTTATAAAGTATTTTGTAACACACCCGATTATTTATCTTTATACTTTTTCATACAAATCAAAATAGCGGATGTCACTATAACCATTGTTATCGCATAGCCGAGTTTGGCGGCGGCATTTTTTTCGGGGTTCTTCATAAACAACTTCCTTTCAGGAGCGAATAGATTTTTTTGAAATGATACTTTCATTGTTTCGAAAAAACTGAATCGATGAAAAATATGACGAATGAATGTGTGATTCGGTTTTATCTTGGCTTTCGGCAAATTTCGGGACTGCTTCGGCGAATTTCGGGACTGTTGTAAAAATCAAATCGGTATAAATCCGCCGAAATCATTTAACCGACGGTTTTTATTAAACAGTGGCACGATATTGTACTTGTCTAAAAACAATTTAATTGTATCATAATCCGGATGTTCCGTCAAATTACCGCTGACGTACAGTTGATTTTCGGATATCATTCCGACTGCACCGCCGATAAACCCATAGTGCCTGTCCGATAATCCGATAAATCCTTTTTTAACTTCTAAAACATCGAATTGATATTTTTTTAACAAACAGGCGAGTCCACTATCCTCGGTAATAACCGCATCTTTTGACAAAAGTGCCAACGAACATTTTGAATATCCTTGTTTTGTGTGGATAACGGGAACATTATTTTCCGCACAAAAAGTTTTGATTTCATCCGCTGCGTAATTTCTGTTACAAACAACACCCTTACCTGTATATGCAACATTCAATTTAACATCATTCGGGTACGGGGAACAAATATTTTCGCACACAAGGACATTGTAATCGGGTAATTTTCGCTTTAACTCCCCTGCCGATTCAGGACTTGCTATAAGAGTGTTATTACCGCAATTAAAACACAGTATATCGGCATGAGAATTGATTTCGTTATCCAAGCAAGCCGACGGTGACAGCGTTACACATTCGATGCCCAATTCGGTTAATTCACTTATTTCATCACGGTACTTTTCACCGATGATGCATTTTTTTATTTTGTTTTTCGGTAAAACGGGACTGATACACATAACTTAATCAACTGCACATTCGAATGCTTCACGAACATTTCTGACGCCTATAATTTCAATATCTTTGAATTCACCTTTCGGCAGTTTTTTGATGTTTTGGCGAGGAATAATACACTTTTTAAAGCCGAGGCGTTCGCATTCTCTTATACGCTGTTCGCAATTGTTAACGGTTCTTAATTCACCGGCAAGTCCGATTTCGCCGAAAACAATGGTTTGGCTGTCGATTACACAGTCTTTTAAACTTGAAACAATTGATAGTGCAACCGCCAAATCGCAAGCGGGTTCATCCGCACGAAGGCCACCGACAATATTAACATAACAATCCATATTTCCGAGGAAATATCCCGCACGTTTTTCGAGAATTGCAATAAGCATCGCCATCCTGTTATAGTCGAATCCCGCCGCCATTCTTCGAGGATTGCCGAAACCGGAAGCGGTTGCAAGCCCTTGAACTTCGGCAAGAATCGGTCTTGAACCTTCGATTAAACACGTCACACACGTTCCCGATACATTGAGCGGACGTCCGGAAATCATTGCAAGTGACGGGCTTTCGATTTCAATAAGACCTTTGTCGGTCATTTCAAAAACGCCGATTTCGTTTGTAGAGCCGAATCTGTTCTTTGCCGCCCTTAAAATCCTGTAAGAAAGATTCCTTTCGCCTTCAAAATACAACACCGTGTCGACTATATGTTCCAAAACTTTCGGACCGGCAATATTACCGTCTTTATTGACGTGGCCCACCAAAATAATGGAAATATCGTTGTTTTTCGCCGTTCTCATAAAAAGATTTGTGCATTCTCTTACTTGCGTGATACTTCCGGCGGTCGAAGAAACGGAAGAAATATTCATAGTTTGCACGGAATCAATCATTACAACATCGGGCTTTTCCGCTTTGATATACTCGCAGACAATCTCCGCATCCGTTTCACACATAACGGTTAACTTCTCGTTAGTGACACCGAGACGTTTGGCACGCATTTTTATCTGATACGCCGATTCTTCGCCGGAAATATACAGCACCGAAAAACCTTTAGAAAGATTTTCGCAAATTTGCAGAAGAATGGTAGATTTGCCTATACCGGGATCACCGCACAAAAGCACCAAAGATCCTTTGACAAGACCGCCGCCAAGCACCCTGTTTAACTCCCCTATCCCCGTGTTATATCGCATTTCCGACGAGGAATCTATTTGTGAGAGTGGCAAAGCAACGCCTGCGCTGTGCGAAAGCCTGTTTTTGGCGCCTTTTACGGCGGTTGTTTCGATTACCTGTTGTTCCTCTAACGAGTCCCATTCGCCGCAAGACGGACATTTTCCGTACCATTTTCCGGATTCATAGCCACACTCACGGCAAACAAACATCACCTTATTCTTTGCCATATTTTTTACTCCTTATCAAATACATAATCCTGTATACCCAATGCAATGCAAAAGGCAATTTTTTTTCGATAATCATCGGTATTTAAAAGATGCGCTTCATTATAATTGGACAAAAAACCACACTCCACCAAAACAGCGGGTTTAACTGCGTTGTACATTAGAAAAACCGAGGTTCCGCATTTTTTTATTTGTCTTTCGTTATCGGTTTGAATAAGTTCGGTAACGGTTTCTTGAATACTTTGTGCAAGTTTCGAACTTTCTTCGGAAAAAGTCGGAGAATAAAAAACCTGTAAACCGTGATATTTTTCGACGGAATAATGGTTTTGATGAATGCTCACGAAAATTGCATTGTCCGTTTTGTCCATCAAATCCATCCTGTTGTGAATATCGGAAGTTTTTTTCTGCTTTATCGAGTCAAGACCGTCACTTTCCAACGATTCATCTTTGTCACGTGTTAAAACGGTATTAAATCCGAAAAGATTCAAATACTCGCTCAAATATAACGATATTTTCAAATTTATGTCTTTTTCGACAATGCCGTCGGAAGACAGCGCACCGCCGTCAAAACCGCCGTGACCGGCATCTATGATAACCGTCGGCGGAGGTTCGGAAGTTTCCCCACCGACACGAACACTTTTATTGTTCGTAAAATCTAAAGTAGAACAGAAAACAAGAACACAAATTATAACAGGAATTGTGACATAATATAATTTTTTCAAAACAACCACCTGTAATATATATGCACAAGAAGTGCAATATAGGTTGTCGGGAAGTTTTATTTATTTTAATAATCGACGATAGCGGTTCATCACAAAATCAACAATCACTTGAGATTTAACTTTCGTATTTATTCCGTCTATAATTTTTTTACTGTTTGTTCCTTTATCTTCGGCAAATATTCCGCATATTCGGGATATTCGTTCAACAATTTTAAGCAATCTTGAGTTTGCTCTGTGCGAGTCAATAGCCCTTGTTTCAAGCAAAGCATTTGCATTGTTTAAATACAAAGGAAACAAATCGTTATTTAAAACCTTTAGCTCGTTATTATTCCAAACAGCGACAACTGTATCACGGCTTAAAATTCAAAACTTTTCATTGAACTTACTCATTTCTTCATACAGTATTTAAATTATAACTAAAGGTGATTAAAATATCAACCATCTGACTTATTAAATTTTTGTCGCAACACAATACACTCTGTAACTCGGTCGGCTATAATTCCTCTATCACGCACGGGATAGTATTCAAGCAAGGGTTCAATTTCGGCTATAATATCTTTTCTTGTTAATTGAGACAACTTCAACTGGTTGCCGTGCAAAGACAGTGCGGTGTTAATCTGCCTTGTGAAACTTGTATTAAAAGGACAGGCAACAATTCAAGACAAAAAATTAACGGGCTGTAAAAAATGCATTATTTACAGCCTGTTTGTAAGACGATAGAAAAAAGATGCAGAACAGACGAACCGAGCAAAAAGAAGGCGTCAGCCTTGCTTTTTGTTACCGACGCCTTTTTGTTTTATGTGATCCGCGCTTTTTTACATTCCGGTAAAAACTTATTTGGTGGAATGCAAGATTTATTTAAATTCATTACCCTCTTTTGTGAGCAGTTCGTTGCGGATAATTCGATGCAAAATATTTTTTTCGCCGATTTTTTCAAATAAAACATTGCAAAAACTTACGGGGTTTACGGTTAAGTCATTCCCTGCCGGCAAATTAAAAGTCAAAACAACTTTATTTTCGGTGAAAGATGCGTTAAAATTTTTCAAATGTTCCGTAACATCAACTGTTTTAAATCCGCCTTTTTTAGTCTTTTTTTCATAAGTCAACGGCCCGTCGGCAACAGCATTGCAAATATCGAGGCAAAGTTTTTCGGCATCTGTTTCACACGTAATGATTACCGTATAATTACCCGAATTTATTTCAAGCGGTTTTTTAACAGGTTCGGCAATTTCAAGAAATTCAATTCCGGGCACGGTTACGCTGTTCAACTGCTCCAAAACACGTTCATTGGGATAGTCGTCATCGTTTAGGCGAATATCAAGAGGTTCACGCAAACCTTCTACCCCCAAAGGTAAAGAAAGGCCGAAAACAAGGTGCGGATGCGGATTGAAGCCCTCGGTATACCAAAGAGGAATATCGGTTCGCCTAAACGCCCTAATCAAGCACCGTGTTAAATCAAGATGAGATATATATTTTGCGGTATCGCATTTTTTAAACCATATTCTTACAGAGCGCATCACACTTACCTCCGTTGAGCAAATTCGAACCGCAACCGGCACACTGTTGTCTGCAATGACCCGTAGTTTCGGCTTTTTTGGCTTTTTCGTTTTCTGAAATCAAAAAACTCTTTTTAATTCCCGAATTAATGTGATCCCACGGCAATACTTCGTCATAAGAGCGACGTCGGTTTGCGTAAAACTCAGTTGATATACCGCATGTTTCAAAAGCATTCATCCATGTATCGAAACGGAATTTATCATCCCAACTGTCAAATTTACAACCGTTCCTGTATGCGGTTTCGATAACGTCGCAAAGTTTTCTGTCTCCGCGTGCAAAAACGCCCTCAAGGAATGTGAGATCCGTGTTATGAAAGCGGAATGTGATTTTTTTCGATGTGCATGTTTCAAGCAGAATTTGCTGTTTCTTTTTTAATTCTTCACGAGTGTCCTGCGGTTCCCATTGAAAAGGCGTGCACGGTTTCGGAACAAACGACGAAACACCGGCGCTGACGCTGACACCTTTGCCTTTCGGTTTATTCGGGTTATTGTAAAACTCGTTAACAACTTTTTGCGAAAGTTCGTTTATGCCGATAACATCTTGTTCGGTTTCGGTGGGCAAGCCGATCATAAAATATAATTTCACGGCAGTCCAACCGCCTGTAAAGGCTTTTCCGCAAGTGCCGAGAATTTCTTCTTCGGATATATTTTTATTGATTACATCACGAAGCCTTTGCGTACCCGCTTCGGCGGCGAAAGTCAGACCCGAACGGCGTACAAGAGAAAGTTTTTCTTTTAATTCATCGGAAAAATTGTCAATTCTCAATGACGGCAAAGCAATATTGATTTTTTGCGGAACAGCCCAACTAAGCAATTCTTCGAGAAGATTTGTTATTTTTGTGTAATCACTGCTTGAAAGTGAGCAAAGTGACAATTCATCATACCCCGTGGTACAGGCAAGCTTTTGACTTTGTTTGCTGATTACATCGACGCTTTTTTCACGTATGGGGCGGTACCAGAACCCCGCTTGGCAAAAGCGACAGCCTCGAATACAGCCACGAAAAATCTCATGCACAACTCTGTCGTGAACAACTTCGACAAACGGCACAACAAATTTTTCGGGATAAAACACCGAGTTGAGATCGGCTACAACACGTTTGTTAACAACAGCCGGTGCGCCGTGCTTAGGTATGTAACTTTTAACGGTTCCGTCTGTATTGTATTCAACCTCATATAAAGACGGCACATAAATGCCTTCGATTTTTGCGGCGGCAATCAAAAACTCCTCACGAGTTTTGCCGAGTTTTTTATACTCGTTCAAAAGGTCAAGAAACTCAATCATAACCTCCTCGCCTTCGCCTATTTCAAAAACATCAATAAAATCCGCAAGCGGTTCGGGGTTACAGACACAAGGCCCTCCCGCAACAATAATCGGGGTGTCAAGTGAATTTCCTCTGTCTTTTGAACGCAGAGGGATTTCTGCGAGGTCAAGCATATTCAATACGTTTGTATAACATAACTCATATTGCAAAGTGAATCCCACAACATCGAAGTCCGAAAGCGCATCGTGACTTTCAAGTGCGAAAAGCGGAATATTACGTTCACGCATAATTTCTTCCATATCGGTATCGGGTGCAAAAACTCTTTCGCACCAATAATTGTCTTTTGAATTTATAAGACTGTAAAGTATTTTGATGCCGAGATGCGACATACCGATTTCATAAGTATCGGGGAAACAAAACGCAAAACGCAAATCAACATCATCTTTGTTTTTTACAACCGAATTAAGTTCACCGCCGGTGTATCTTGCGGGTTTTTGCACAAGCGGAAGAACGGACTCTATTTTATCTTTTAACATCATTACAACTCCATTGAGAAATATATATTATTTTACAATACATTAGATAAATAATCAAGTAAAATAAGATGATAAAAAAAGTGCTGTAAAAAACTTGCGTCTCCTTACAGCACTCTGTCATATATTGTATATTTAATTATCCTTTTTGAGAACTTTTTTTACTTTTGTGTAAATATGAAGTTTTTCCTGCGGTTCACCGTCGTCGCACTTTTCGACTACAACGAGGAATAAAGTCACAAGCAACAGATAAGGCACGGGACAGAGTATTCCGGGGTTTACGAGCGACATCATTTCAAGACTTATATAAGACAGGAAAACCGTCATATTAAAGAGTGTTGCTTTTTTCCAAATCAACACATTCCTTTTAATAAACTGATAGACAAACGCAACTATGCCGAACACACCGAAACTTGCGGCAACTTGAATTGGCTCACAGTGATACCAGCAAAGAGCACCGGCTTTATTTTTAAATATATCACGGTTACCCATATAACCGAGACCTGTTCCGAAAACGGGATGGTTCAAAAAATCCTCGATTCCCCTTGCGTAATGTCTTACACGTGTTTCGGTATCTTCACCGCCCAAAAGGAAATCGTTAAGCACGTTAAACAGCCTTTTGAATGTGTAATTGAGGAACTGTGTTATTTGCGGAAGAAATGTGAGTATTCCGAAAAGAATGCAACAGCATATTATCGCATAAGCAAGCCTGCGACGTCGGTCATAAAGAACAAACATAACTATGCACATAACAATTTCGATGGAGCCGAAAATCATACCGCCTCTTGATCCGGTCAAAAGCATTGCCAAATAATAAATAAAGCCGAAAATCGTTGCATAAGATTTTTTGTTACCGCGTAAAAACGCAAACGGCATTGCCATCATTAAAATGGTTGAGGCGTTATTACGCCACCTGATGAAGAATATACCGCCTTTGTCGATAACGGTGTTGATATTTATTATGTAGTGGGCAAACACCATAAACGACGCAAAAAGACCTATCCAGACCATAATTTTAGTCAGTTTATCAATAAGCGAATATTCGTTATTAGTGTCGATTTTTGCATACAAAAAGCAATAAATCAGCAACATGGCAAATCCCATACCGAGCATATGGTACAGTGCGGGCCCCGCAAAATACTCCTTAGCGGAAATAAAACCGACACCGCCCACTGTAACGGCAACGGAAACAAACAGCATGGGTTTAAACTGAGAACCTTTAATAGACAGTTTTTTTCGGTAAGCGATAACATTGAATAAAACGGCGAACACAAGTGGCACCAAGACCCACGCAATACTCAAAAACGAAGAAAGCGAATTGTAGCACCGCATGGCAATGAGATATGTAAACAGCAACGGAATCAGCATCGCCATTATGTCACCGCTTAAAACGAACACGCCGGCGGTGATATACGCCAAAACGACTGTTCCCCAAATTTGAAACTGACCGTTCGGAAAAAACGAGTGAAGACAAGCGAACACAGCGGACACCGCAAAAAGAACGGCAAGCCACCTGTCACTTAACAAAAACTTTCGAATTTGCTCTAATTTTTTTAATCCCGATTCGGATTTAATAATATTATCCATGATAACTACCACACAATAATAATCCTATGATATTTTAAATTATATATAAAAAGATAAAATATTCAACAATTGTTACAAAAACTTAATAATTGTTACAATTTGTATTTTATAAAGGCGAGCGACAAAATCATATATACAGCCATAAAAACTAAAATATAATTATCATTGTAATTGAAAAAAACAAAAATACTCAGAAAAGAAAAAACAACGGTTACCGCTACCGATAAAACGCTAATAACGGTATCGACGGTTTTCTCCGCAAGTACCGGCGTTAAAAGATAATACAGCCCCCTGCCACCGTCAAAACTGTAAAACGGCATTATATTAAAGAGCCCCAAAAACATATTTACAGCACCAAACGAAAACATCTTTTCCGAAAAGAATATAAAAACAGCACCGATTATAATATTGACAAGCGGTGCGGAATAACTTATAACAGCCTCTTTCAAATTTCCGATTTCACAAAACGCTTTGCGTTTTATGTTGCCGCCGAAAACCGACAAAGAAAACGATGTGATTTTCGCTTTAAATATGACAATAAAGAAAATATGGGTCAACTCGTGAATGAGCGAGGCGAAAAACGACATCAAAGGAACCTCGAAAGCATCCGACACCGTTGCCAAAAGAACTACGGCAAAAAAAGAAAAACTTATTTTAACATCCGTGTTTTTAATTTTAAACCGCACTTACCGCATCATCCAAAGCCGGTTGAGGGTCATATGAAACATTATTGATGCGAAGTTCAAAATGCAAGTGAGGTCCGGTCGATGAACCCGTTGAACCGACTTTTCCGATAACATCGCCGGCACGGACAAAATCCCCTTCTTTAACGCACAATTCGCTGCAATGACAATAAACAGTCATTATCTCGTTGTCATGCTGAATTTTAATGTGGTAGCCGTTCCATTTGTCAAATGATGATTTTATAACCGTTCCGTCGCAAGCGGCATAAATCGGTGTGCCTGTTGCGGCGGCAATATCGGTTCCGGCATGAAACCTCAAATCACCGTCAATCGGGTGCGTTCTGACGCCGAACTCCGACGAAGTAGACCCCTGCACAGGCAAAACTATTCTTTTGTTAAGCGAGTAGCCGTTTACAGAAACGTTCGAAGGAATATCGTTGACGGAATCTATTGTTACATCCGCTCCGCCCTCCGCTTTAATTTCAGCCGAAATAGTTGTGTTCCCGACGGAAGCGTGCGGTTCGCTCTGCTCTTTCGAAACATCCGTGGCTTGTTTATTTTTATTTACAACCGTGTCGGCAACCTCTTTCAATTTTTTCGACTCGGTAATTATATAATTTTCATCCAATTTATCGAAATACGCATCTTTCAACAGCGGAATTATTTCCGAATCGGTCATTTTCAAACCGAAACAAATACCGAAAAACACAGCACATACCAACAATTGAAATCCCAAAGATACCGCAAGGTAATCTTTTTTCTTTTTGTCCATAATAATCACCCACAAATATATATGTGGGTGATTTGCGTGTTATTCTTCTGTCTGCAAGGACTCCCATTCGCCGTACATATCGTCGAGTTCGGTTTTTAGTTTGTCCAAAAGTTCGGTTACACGCAGAAGTTCTTCGTAATCGGCTGTTGTTTCCGGCAATGAAAGTAACTCCTGAGTTTTTGAAATTTCGTCTTCTTTTTCGGAAATTTCAAGTTCAAGTTTTGAAATCCGTGTTTTACGCTTTCTTTCCAAACTTGCTTTTTCTTTTTTTAATTTATACTCATTAACAATAGGTTTCTTTTCGGCAGAGGAAGTTGTTTCGGCAGTTTTCAAATTGTCGTGTAACTCTATATAAGTGTCATAATTACCGTCGATATTAACAGCACCGTCATGAGTTAAATATACAACTTTAGTTGCGAGTTTATTTATAAAATAGCGGTCGTGAGAAACAACAAGAAGCGTTCCGTTGTAATCACACAAGGCGTTTTCAAGGACTTCACGTGAGATAATATCAAGGTGGTTTGTCGGCTCATCCAAAATCAAGAAATTCGGTTTTGAGAGCATTATTTTAAGTAAAGATACCTTTGCCCTTTCGCCGCCGCTGAGAAGTTCGACTTTTTTAAATACATCTTCGCCTCTGAAAAGGAACATTGCGAGAGCACTTCGAATTTCCGTTTCGGTCATATACCTATACATATCCCAAACTTCGTCTAAAACGGTTTTTTGCGAATGAAGTTTGTCAATATTTTGGTCAAAATATCCGATTTTGACATTGGAACCGAGTTTGAAAATACCGCTGTCGGGCAAAACTTCACGGTTAATAATTTTTAAAAACGTCGATTTACCGCAACCGTTCGGCCCCAACAAAAACATTTTGTCATCACGGTAAACGGAAAGATTGAAATTTTTGAATAGTTTTTTGCCGTCAAAAGATTTTTCAAGATTTTGCACGGAAAGGACTTCGTCACCCGATCTGATTTCCGTTTTGAATGTAAAATTAACGCTTTTTAAGGCTTTTTCGGGAACAACAAGCGTTTCTTTCAGACGTTCGATTTGTTTTTCTTTGCTTGCGATTGTAATATAGTTACGCTCTTGGTTAAAGCGTTTTTGCTGTTCTATGATGCCTTCGATACGTTTTATTTCGGTTAAGGTCTTTTCGTATTCACGTTCAATCGCAAGTTCACGTTCAGCTTTGAGTTTTTTGAATACGGTGTAATTACCTTTGGTTAAAATCAGTTTGTTGTTTGATATTTCCATTGTCGAAGCGGTGATTTTATCAAGAAAATACCTGTCATGAGAAACAACAATAAAAGCACCTTTGTATTTCAAAAGGAAATCTTCAAGCCATGTAACGGCATCAATGTCCAAATTATTTGTCGGCTCGTCAAGAAGCAAAAGGTTTGCATCGGAAAGAAGTAATTTACATAACGAAAGTTTTGAACGTTGACCTCCGCTCAAAACGGAAACTTTCAAATTCAAATCACCTTCGGAAAATCCGAGACCTATAAGAGCGGAACGTGTTTTTGCTTTATAAACAAGCCCGTCACGGCGTTCGATTTCTTCGGTCAGACGCAACTGCCTGTTGATTAAATCGATATCGCCGTTATCCATTAAATCACGGGTAACTTTTTCAAGTTCCGATTCCATTGCGATGACGTCGTTAAAAACGGTGAGCGCCTCACCGAAAAGCGTTTGATTTTCGTCGCATTCAAGATACTGCTCCATATAGCCTATCTTGACGTCTTTACCGCGAACAATTCCGCCCTCGGAAGGCGAATACTCCCCTGTTATAAGCCGGAACAACGATGTTTTTCCGCATCCGTTTGCACCGATAAGACCTATTCTGTCGGATTCCTCAACTTTAAAAGCGGCGCCTTTGAATAAGACGCCGTCAAGAAACCCGAATGTTAAGTTTTGAGCAGTCAAAACCGACATAATATCACCTTATAACGTGCTGAGTAAAACTTTAATGTTGCCGTCAACAATAACTTTTTCGGAGCCTGCGGGAATAAAAATACTGTTGCCGGATTTCAGTTGCAAATCCGTTTCGCCGACACGGATTGTTCCGAAACCGCTTATAACGAGCAAAGAAACAAAACTTTCTTCATTAACATCAAATGTGTATGAACCGTCGACATCAACTGATTGCATTTTGAAAAATTCGCAAGAACAAAGGTCTTGCAAAGTCGCATCACCGACTGTTACGGGTGCGGAGTCGGGTTCGCCGTTTCTTGTAGGCGGAACTGTATTTGTAACATCCAACGCCTTTTCGACGTGAAGTTCACGTGGTTTACCGTTGACTTTTCTGTTGTAATCATAAACTCTGTAAGTTGTATTGCAGTTTTGCTGAACCTCAGCAAGAAGTATTCCGCCGCCGATTGCGTGAAGTGTGCCGGCACTTATAAAGAATACATCACCCTTTTTGACTTTAACTTTGTTGACGTACTGCAAAAACGTGTTATCTTCGATGGATTTTTTAAATTCATCGGTTGAAATTTCTTTATTAAAACCGTAAATGAGTTCTGCACCCTCGTCACAATCAAGAATGTACCACGCCTCGGTTTTGCCGTAACTGTTTTCGTGAATTTTTGCATATTCGTCATCGGGGTGAACTTGAACCGATAAATCGGACTTTGCATCAATAAATTTTATCAGTAAAGGAAAATCCGAATATGACGAACCTTTTGTTCCCAAAAGCGCCTTGTTGTTTTTAATAAATTCCTTAAACGATGTTCCCGCACATTCACCGTTTTCGATTATATTGTCACCGTCATCCCTTGCGCAAAGCATCCACGCTTCGGCAATGTTGTTGAGATCCGATTCAAAACCGTAATCGTTTTTTAAACGGTTACCGCCCCAAACAATCTCTTTAAAAACGGGTTTTAATTTAATGGGCATTCTGTTCATACTGTTTCCTCCGAAGTGCCGTTGCGTTCAGCCGAACTTTCGACCGCCACAACGCTGATTTCTTTCTTCTCAATAAACGGTACCGACGATGATTTTATGTCGATACGGTCATAATACTCTTTAAAACGAATGGTGAAACGGATTTTCCGTTTGCATTTTTTACACAAAAAAACTGCTCGGAACGATTGGTTCATAACACGCCAATCCGTAATTCTGTCACATTGACCGCCGCAGATATCACAAAGACAGCGCATTTTCGATTTATCGATAAGAGGGCTGTTTATGTCTGTAATGGCTCTCGGCTTGAATGTAATTTTCGAATAGAACGATGTGTCGCAAATCAATGTGTATGACGACAGCATATGTTCGTTATATATTTTTCTGAACAGATCCGCCGTTAAAAGGCTGTCGTCCAGGGCACGGTGCAATGAATAATTCGCAAGGTTAATGCCGAGTTTTTCGGCGGCGGCGGAAAGCCCTATTTGGTCGGCTTTTGAAATATTCATAAACGCCTGTGCGTATTTTTGAAGGTTGACGTAATTCTTTAAAAACGGAATGAAAGAAATTCCGTTAAAGTAGCGAAAATTCTCGATAAGAACTCTTATATCCGTGTCACCCCATGTGAGAATAACGTTATCGTCACCCGATGACCACTTTCTGAACAAAGACATCGTCTGCGAAAAAGGTGTTCCGCTGCTGATGTCGTCGTTCGTTATGTTGGTGAGTTCCCTTACTCTGGAATGAAGTTTTTTGCCCAACTGCGCTTTGATAAACATTGAAAAAGTGTCGGTAACATTAAGGTTTTCATCAAGTTTAACAGCACCGATTTCGATTATTTCGTTAATAAAGCCTTTTTTCTTTTTGCAATAGGCATTATTCCATTCAAGGTCTAATATGATGTAATTCATTTACGGACTCCTGTTTTTGACCGCCCGTATAAACAGGCGGTCAAAATGAAATTATGTTTAGTTTAAGCCGACTTCGTCATAAAGACAAGCGGTTTCAAGAAGAACTTCGGCACCGACTTTAAGTGCTTCGGGAACAAGAATTTCGGGTGAATCGAGCCTTGTGTGATAATACCTCGGCGGTGTGGGATCCATAGCGGCAAAACCGGTGGATTTGATACCCTTTTGCGTAAATGCGGCAGCGTCGCACGCACCTATGTAAATAGACGAATACGGAACGTCAAGCCCGCAATTTGCGGCGGCATTTTTAACAAGTTCTTTAACCTGTTTGTCGTGCTTTAAAGTACCGCTTAAATCACGGTCGTAAACAGCCATATATTCCAAATCACGCATTGTGTCGCAAGCAACAACAACGGTTTCGATTTCTTTAAGTTCTTTTTCGTGCTTTTCGGCGTAATCTTTCGCTCCGCGCAAACCCGCTTCCTCTGAACCGGTAAGTATAACACGAACCTCGGTGTTTTCAAATCTGACGTCGGATTCCGCCATGTGTTTTAAAACAGACATCGACGCCAAGCAACCGGAAAGATTATCGTTTGCACCGGGTACGCTTTTTGTGTAACTTTGGAAGAAAAGGAACCCGATATAAGGAACAACGAATACGCAAAGCACGATGCCCACCACAAGGAAGAATGTGTCAACACCGTGTGAGGCAACAGCACAAACATCAAGAACCACGAATTTAACAAGACTTGCAATACAGCAAGCGATAAGGCCGACAACAGCGGGAATCAAAAACAGTTTCATTCCCGTTCCGCCGAGTTTGTAATTGAGTTTCCACTCGTATTGCGAATCCGAATGGCCTATGAAGATGATTCGTTTTTTTGTTTCACCGCTTGATTTTCGTGTTGCGATAACATTGTGCGACGGATGACCCATAAAGAAAGGATCGAGAAATCTTTTATACATTAAAAATTCGAGAATCAACGGAATAATACCCAAAACGGTAAGTATAAAACCGACAAGCGGTTTAAAGAAGAACAACACGGTGGCGGCAAGTGCTGTTGCAACCGTAAAGGGAATGAACCCCATAAAAGCCTGACGGTGAACGGTAAAGCCTTCGATTTCGACTTTGTCCGCCCACTGTTTCAAATCTTGAGCCATAGACTCCTGTGCCTGCAACTCTTGAACGCTTCCGGGGGCACGGGGGCCGATTTTTTCACATATATCGGTGATTTTTTTCACCATATAGTCAACTGTTGCATCAAGATTGATTTTTGATTGATCAAGTTTTTTGAGTGCTGTTTTCATACTAATCACTTCCTAATTTCCATTGGTCTAAATATAACACATATATTCGTAATTTACAACAGTTATAATTGTAAAATATATTGATTTCATCGAAAATATAGGTTAAAATGTTTAAAAATATATAACCGGACGGTGTGTTTATGTTAAATGACTCTAAATATCTGTATTATAAATCCCCCGCTTCCAATTGGCTTGAGGCTCTGCCTTTGGGCAACGGCTTTTTGGGAGCAATGGTTTACGGCAGAACCGACAAGGAAACCGTTTCGATGAACTATGATACACTTTGGACAGGTTTCCCCCGTGAGAGCGTTTTGGAAGACGGAGTTTATGAAAAATTCGAAGAAGCAAAAAAACTCGTTCTTAAAGGTGATTATCGCAAAGGCCAGGATATAATCGAAGAAAATCTTCTTGAAACGTGTTCGCAGGCTTATTTGCCTCTTTGTGACATAATATTCAGTTACAAAAACTCTTTCCGGCGGAAAAATTACAAAAGGTATCTTAATCTTGAAAACGGAGTCAATACGGTTGAATATGAGCGAAACGGCATACATTTCAAAAGAGACTCTTTCGTTTCTTTTAACGGGTCGGCATATTTTGACAGAATCGTTTCCGATAAAAAAGGCGCTGTCAATTTTACCGTATCATTGAAAACAAAACTCAAAGGCGATTCTCATATCGAAAACGGAGTTTTAATTCTCGACGGCAGATGTCCGTCAAACTCGGCGGTCAACCGTGAAGTACCTTTGTATTCACATGATGCGGATTATCCGGAAATCCCCGAAAAACAAGGTATGTATTTCCGCTGTGCGTTAAAGGTGCTGACCGACGGAACCGTTAAAGAAAACGGCAACTGTTTAACCGTAAGCGACGCAACGGAAACAATCGTTATATTTTGTACCGAAGACTCTTTTAACGGTTACGACAAGCACCCCGTACTCAACGGAAAAGAATATAAAAATACGTGCATTCGCCATTTAAACGAGATTTCCGAAATCCCTTACGAAACAGCGGAGCGTGAACATATACAGGCTTTTTCATCGTATTTTAACAGAGTTTCTCTCGACTTGGGAAGTGACCGCAAAGGTGATATTCCGACCGATAAACGTCTTTTGAAACACAACGGCGGCAGTTCCGATATCGGTCTTTATACACTTATGTTCAACTTCGGCAGGTATTTGATTATTTCCGGTTCCGCACCGGGAAGCCAACCGACCACACTTCAAGGTATTTGGAACAATAAAGTCGATGCACCGTGGAGTTCGAATTATACCGTCAACATCAATACCGAAATGAACTATTGGCCTGTTTTACCCTGCAATCTGTCGGAGTTTAACGAACCGCTTATCGAAATGATAAAAGAACTTTCCGTCGCCGGTGAAAAAACAGCAAAACATCTTTATAACGCACACGGTTTTTGCGCTCATCACAACATCGATATTTGGCGTTATACCGACCCCGCAAGAGGTAACGCACAGTGGGGGTTCTGGCCTATGTCGGGCGGATGGTTCTGTCAGCACCTGTTTAATCACTATCTTTACACAAACGATAAAAACTTTTTAAAAGAAACCGCATTCCCTATTCTTAAAAAATGTGCCGAATTCTTTTTTGATATGCTTGTTGAAGACGGCGACGGTTTTCTTATTATGTCACCCTCAACTTCGCCCGAAAACGATTTTCTTATTAACGGCACAGTGTCAAGCGTCAGCGAAACAACAACAATGACAATGTCTATTGTTAAAGAAGTTTTCGGGAATACCGTAAAAGCCGCCGAAATTCTCGGTGAAGAAGACGAAACCGTGAAGCGTGTAAAAGAAATATTACCGCATCTTCTTCCGTTTAAAACAGGCAGTCGTGGGGAACTTCTCGAATGGTATAAAGAATTGGAAGAACGTGAACCGCATCACCGCCATAAATCTCACCTTTACGGACTTCACCCGTCTAACCTCATAACACCCGACGAAACACCCGAACTCGCAAATGCCTGCAGACGGTCACTCGAATTACGTGGCGACAACGGAACGGGTTGGAGCCTTGCATGGAAAATAAATATGTGGGCACGCTTATGGGACGGTGACCACGCATTAAAACTTCTCGATATGCAGTTATCACCCGTTTCGTCAAAACGCTCCGTGGGTCACGGTGGCGGAACATACCCCAATCTTTTCGATGCTCATCCGCCGTTTCAAATCGACGGCAATTACGGTTGCACGGCGGGTATATGCGAAATGCTTTTGCAATCTCGTGAGAACAAAATATTCCTTTTACCCGCACTTCCGTCTTTGTGGAAAAACGGTAAAGTAACGGGACTTAAAGCAGTCGGAAATATAACCGTAGATATTGAATGGCAAAACGGTGAACTTAAAGATTATAAACTTTACGGTGACACAAGCGGTGTTACTTTGTATTGCAAAGGTAAAAAATTGTTAAGTCAATAATTGAATGTTGACATTGATTTTTGTAAGGAATATAATTAGAAATCGTACTGATTAATATTTCGCAAAGCGTTCAAGGAGGACTCTTTTTTATGGAACGTTACTATCAACCCGAAATCGAAACCGCCTCAAGGGAACAAATCAAGGCGTGGCAAGATGAACGTCTTGTAAAGCAGGTAAAACATATATGGGATAATGTGCCTTATTACCGACAAAAGATGGTGGAAAAAGGCGTAACTCCCGACGATATCAAAAGCACAAAAGACTTACATAAACTCCCCTTTGTAACAAAAGCCGATCTGCGTGAAGCATATCCTTACGGACTTTTGGCAAAACCGCTTTCTGACTGCGTCAGAATACAGTCAACATCCGGCACGACGGGTAAAAGAGTTGTCGCTTTTTACACCAAAAACGACATTGATCTTTGGGAAGACTGCTGTGCAAGAGCGATAACCGCAGCAGGCGGAACAAACGAAGATGTTTGTCAAATCGCATACGGTTACGGGCTTTTCACCGGAGGCCCCGGTCTTAACGGAGGTAGTCACAAAGTCGGTTGCCTTACCGTTCCCACTTCTTCGGGTAACACCGAACGTCAAATTATGTTTATCCGTGATTTACAGGCAACAATTCTTTGCTGTACGCCTTCTTACGCCGCATATTTAGCTGAAACGATGAAAGAAATGGGTCTTTCACCCGACCAAATCCCCTTAAAAGCCGGCATTTTCGGTGCAGAGGCTTGGAGCGAAGAAATGCGCCGTGATATTCAAAACACGCTCGGTATTAAGGCTTACGATATTTACGGTCTTACCGAACTTTCCGGCCCCGGTGTTTCATTTGAATGTTCAGCCCAAAACGGTATGCATATCAACGAAGACCATTTCATCGCCGAAATAATCGACCCCGAAACAGGCGAAGTTTTACCGGAGGGTGAAAAAGGCGAATTGGTTTTCACCTCGATAACAAAAGAGGCGTTCCCGCTTTTGCGTTACCGCACACGTGATATTTGTATGCTTTCAAGTGAACCTTGTTCGTGCGGAAGAACTCTTATAAAAATGTGTAAACCCATGGGCAGAAGTGATGATATGCTTATCATTCGCGGTGTTAACGTATTCCCCTCTCAAATCGAAACCGTGCTTCTTAACAAAGGATATTCCGCCAACTATCAAATTATTGTTGACCGTGTAAAAACAACCGATTCACTCGATGTTCATGTTGAGATGACTCCCGAAATGTTTACCGATAATGTCGGCGAAATCGACCGCCGTCAAAAAGAATTGGTTGAGGGATTACGTTCAATGCTCGGCATTTCGGCAAAAGTAACTTTGGTTGCTCCTAAATCAATTGTCCGAAGCGAAGGCAAAGCATTGCGTGTAATTGACAAACGTAAGATTTAACGGAGGTATTGATATGAGTATTAAACAGATTTCTGTTTTTGTTGAAAACAAACCCGGCGCAATGTCCGCTATGACTTCGGTGCTTGCCGAAAACAATATTGATATGCGAGCGCTTTCTTTGGCGGAAACCGCCGATTTCGGAATTGTTCGCATTATTGTCGATGATGTTTACAACGCAACAACCGTTTTGAAAGACGCCGGTTATATTCATTCGGTAACTTCCGTGCTCGGTGTCAGAATACCGAATGTTCCCGGCGGTGTTAACAAGGTTTTGAATATCCTTACGGAATCCGATGTCAACGTCGAATATATGTACGCCTTCCTCGGAAAGAAAGAAAAAAATCACGCATATATGATTTTCCGAGTTCAAGACGACAGCAAAGCAACAGCAGCACTTATGGCTAACGGTATAACAACCCTCGCCCAAGAGGATGTTGAAACATTTTAACTTTAAACATAAAAAATCCTTTCCCGTGTTTTTGCGGGAAAGGATTTTTTGTCGTTGTCCAAAAGAAAAAACAAGCACAGCAACAATTACTTCAAGTTGTATTTACTTTTAATATCACGTGTGAAAGCGAGCATTTGTTCAATTTCAAGTTTTCGGCTCTCGGTGAGTTCCGTTGCATTTCTCGTTCTTGAGGCTATGTTGATATTGACTCCGTCAAGTTGCAAATAATATTTTGCGTTCACGGGATAACATTGGCATTCAACAACCGAAAAGAACCCGACTGTGTTCTCCAAAAAACGTGCTTTTTCCGATTCGCCGTTCTTTATGGCATCAATAAGTTCGGAATATAATTCGGGGTGGAAATTTGCCATAACGCCCGAATAACCGGCACAACCCATTCGAAGACTCTCGCCGAGCGTTGCGGCGTTAGCGTTAAAAATCATAATGTTGCTGCCCTTAACGGCATCAAGTTTTTCTTTGAGTTTCGGAACACTGCAACATGTATCTTTGATAAAAAGATACTTTCCGCTTTGAGCCATATTCTTCAAAACATAGGGCGAAAGTTCACGTTTATAGGGGTACGGACATTCGTATACACCTAACGGTATATCGGGAAGTGCATCGGCAACATAAGACATATTTTTAATAAGAACATCGTCGCTCTCGTTCTCTTTTGCGAAGCGGTTTGAAATGAAAACATACGCATCAATGCCCGTTTCGATAAAAGCCTTCGCTTCCTTAATTTGAACATCTAAATCATCGGAGGTATGACCCGATGCCACAACTGACATTCCCTCCGGCTTGTTCGCCATAATGAATTTTAAAAGTTCAAGACGTTCTTCAAAAGAAAGAAAAAATATCTCACTGCTTTGGCATATTGCGAAAATTCCGTCTGTCCCCTTTTCCTTATACCAATTCAAGAGTTCTTTAACACCGTTATAGTCGATTTTGTTATCTTCTGTGAAAGGTGTTATCATCGTAGGATAAACACCTGTGTTAATTTTTTTCATAAATACCACCTCTTTGTTCATTTTATCATAAATATATTTAAAAATAAATAGATTTTCTCGATAATTTATGTATAATATAAGTTACGAGGTGATTATTATGGCAATCAGAAAATATAAATCAACAGATTACGAGCAAGTCGTTAATGTCTGCCTTGACACATGCGACCCGATTTTAAAGCAAAAACCGTTAAATCGCTATATAAAGCGTATGTTTTGCGATTACTATATCCAAAATGAACCCGAAAATTGCTTCGTTCTTACCGACGAAAACGATTCGGCTGTCGGCTATGTTTACGGAGCGAGTAATTACGGCAATTATCACAAAAAAATGGGAGAGTATTTGAAAGATATCGCCGAAATCGAGGGCGGAAAATATCTGCCCGATGCCTATACCGAAATGTACGACCATTACATATACGAAAACGAGTACCCCGCCCATTTGCATATTGATATTTTTGAACAGTACCGAGGAAACGGCAACGGCTCGCAATTGATCAAAGAGTTTTGCCGAAATATGCGTGAACAAGGCATAACAGGTGTTATGCTCATAGTCGGCGCCGACAACGTTCGTGCACAAAAATTCTATGAAAAAAACGGCTTCAAACTACTCAAAAAGAAAAAATCCGGCTTCACATACGGAATTAAACTTTAACAACTCCGCTGCTTAACTAACATTTTTCTTGACATCTTCGTAAGTAACGGATAAAATCTTATCATGGCTTTGAGGGTGGTTTGATATCCTGCTTACCGTTTATATTCGTTCAATCAACAGTCCGACAATCGAGATAAGGAGTGCAACAAGATATGCTGTTCGGTAAATCTTCGGAAGAAAAACTATACAAAAGAATTTGCGATTTTTATGATAAGAAAGGTGTTTCATATCAATATGATGACGAACATCGTATGACGTTGGTGGTAAATGAGAAACGTGATGTTCCCGTCAATTTACTTGTTTCCGTCGAGGCTGAGCCTCTGACATTGCGTATCTGCGGTCATTTGCCCTTTAAAATACCTGAGAAAAATCAAGATATGATGTTGATTGCTCTGCAAGCTGTCAACCAACGGTTGCCTGTAGGTCACTTTCGGATGTACGTGCCCGACGGAACCTTGGATTATCGTGTGAATTTTCCGCTGGTGGGCATACAGTACGACGATGAGTGGCTTGAAAACGTGCTCAGCGAGGCTTACTCTACTGTCACCGGCAGAGATGAAAAAATTCTGTCCTTGTTGCGTGGAGAAATAACATTCGAAGAATTTGATAAATACGTGAGGTGAGCGAAATGACTGAAATGATGTTGAGAGATATATACGATATAATGTACCGCTATGCCATACAGAACAAGAGTGACGTAAGCGACGACGATGAAAGTTATTACGTCGGGTTTAACGACTGTATTGGCGGAATCACCTATTCCGTATCCATGAAAACCGAATATTTCGGCACCGTGAATCACGTGGAATTCAATTTTCCCAAGCGGATTCCCTCATCTAAGATGAAAGAAGCCTCTCGTATTGCCAACGAGTTGAACTGTAAAATTCGCTTCGGTGCGTTCCGTCTTGTGGAGCACAACGGCAGAGTGCGTTATTGTTTTGATACCATACTGAAACACGCTTGTGTGGATACCGATTATTTTGCACAAATTGTGGGTCTGTCGGAGTTAACAATAAAAGAACACGCCGCTCCCCTGCTTGCTCTGTGCGAGTAAACGGCTTTATCGACTTTTATCAGTAAAACAGGCTGTAAAAAACGCAAGTTTTTTACAGCCCGTTTAGTTTTTTATTGTTCGAAAACGGTTTTATTTTTGTGGTACAACCGCCACCGTCAAACCGAAATTATTTATTATCATCCTTATCGTATGCCTGCTTTATCATACCGTCTTCATCTAAATAAACTACATCTTCCTTGGAAAAGTTTTCGCCTTTCATCTGTCCTTCGGGGATAACAACAACACTTTCTTCGCCCGATTTATTAACTATGGTAATTGAGTATCCGCCGTTCTGCTCATCTTTTTTTATGCTTTTAACAGTATAGCCTTTTTCTTCAATTTGATTATTTATCTTCTTATCTTTCGCAACTCCGACAAGAAGTCCTATTGCCATACCCAACAGCATTCCCAATGAACTGCCTATTGCTGTATTACCGAGTGATGAACCTACAGAAGTTCCGATGGAAACGCCGAAACACATTCCGAGTGCCATTCCCATACTTGTGTTTTTATTTGTCTTTTTCATTTTGATTACTTTCTCAAATTTCGGTTTGTCGGTATGTGTCGCACGTGGGTATCAACTTCAATCGGATTACAGATGGGATTACGGAATCCGACCGCCTTTCGCACCCAAGTGTGTCAACGGAAATATTATAAGTGCTTTTACTCAATAAATCAATAATTTTCTTCGCTTTATATGACTTTGATTCTATTTTCTTGCAAGCGTTCTAACAACTACATAAACTCCGACAAGCATTTCTGCAATTGACACCCCCATTAGCAAGCCGGAAATAAAGTCTTTAAAACTCGAACCGCCGAATACATAAGAAAGAGCCTGTAGAGCGATACCCATAACAATAAGTATAATTCCGTATAATATATTTTTTTGCTTTTCTAAATCTTGTGTTCTTCTCAGCAAATCCAAAATCTGCTCATCATCGTATGTGCGAACACTTTTTTCTTCGGTTATTTCACCATCCATCAATTCCGCAACCGTAATACCAAGTTCATTGCACAAACTTTTTACAACAGAATAATCCGGCATACATTTTCCTGTTTCCCATTTTGAAACAGTCTTATTTGAAACTCCGAGTTTCTCAGCCAATTGTTCCTGCGTCAAATTTTTTTCTTTTCTCTTTAAGGCTATGAATTTACCTGTAATCGATTGATTCATATGTATTTCTCCGTTCATTTGATGATGCTATAGTACATCTTTCATCATTGAAATTAAATCCCTTATAAGTAGAATATGGGTGGAATTTCGGTTAATTCTTCTTTCATCTGTTGTAAATTCAGTAAATCTTTGATTTTGATTGATTATCACTTCAAAACTTGCAATTCCGCAAGCGACGCATAATGCTTTACATCAAACTCTTCCGGTGCAATTTCCGAAAGCATTTTTACATGTTCATTCTCCCATTTTTTTACTTCTTCCTCCGAAAGTGATGCACCGATTCCACGGCATGCCTTCATTCTTCCATTCCAACTTTCACGTGTAAAATGCACATTTAACCGATATTCTTCATGATAAACCAATTCAAAATTTTCTTTATAGCATTCCGGAATGTGTATAGGATGCACTGTTTCTCCGGCACCACTCCAATTCGGACTGTACTTCAAAACAAGTTTTTCGCTTTCTTCCGCAATCTTATCCTCATAAGGAAGCCATTCCATATATAAAATCAACAATTTAGCGTTGTGCTTTAACATTCTGCATAAATTAGGTGCAACATTTTCGTGATCAAAATATCCGAAACATTGGCAAGCTGTAATGACATCGAAAGAATGCGACGGAAAATCTATGTTTTCGGTTGCGGTTGCGTAATAATCAATATTCATTTTTTCAGACAACTTTTTTGCTTGTTGAATTTGTTCTTCGGAAATATCAGTTCCGGTCCATTTTGCACCGTATCCGTATAAATTCCTCGGTAAAACACCCGTTCCTGTTCCCAAATCGAGTACAGTTTGACCTTTTATACACAGATTGCGACTTATGATCTTATCATAAAATTCTTGCGGGTATATATCTCTGTATCGGGCATAATCTAAAGAAGTTTTACCCCAATCAAAAGCCTTTCCGTTGTCTATTGTTTTATTTTTGATAAGCATAATTAAAAGAGCCTCCTTAATAAAACTAAACATAATATTTTTATTATCATTGTGTACTTCATAAACCGTAATTTATTTTATAATGCCGATATACGCCACCGTATATGTGGGTACTGTCAGTATACCGTTAACAGCAAATGTATCAAAAATCAAATTGATCTCTTTCATGTACTCCGCAAACCTTTCGTCATTTTCACGCAGAGAGTACGAGGATGACAGCACACGGTTAACGTAACCCTGTCTGTCGTAGTTCTGATTGTTGTCAGTACGGAAGATATCGCAGTTGCCGTCAAAGAAAGCACGGCAATTATCTTCGCTGATGCCGTTTGAAAATCCATGAAATTCGGAATTAAACTTACGGTGCAAATCAGCAAGAGGTTTTGTACAAGCGGCTTGCTCATCACGGGAGTTGTAGACAATCATCACCTTGCCATTTGGCTTTAAGATACGTTTGCATTCTTTCTTGAAAGTTTCAACATCAAACCAATGAAACGCTTGTGCTACAGTAATAAAATCGACGCTTTGCTCAGGAAGATTCGTATTGCCGTCAGTTCCGCAGACAGAGATAAAGTTTTTATTTACGGAAAGTTTTTCCTCGGCTTTTTTCCGCATATCCGCATTCGGCTCAACGGCATACACGAAATAACCGCAGTTCAACAACTGCTCCGTAAAAATTCCTGTACCCGAACCAATGTCGGCAAAAACACTTTCTGCGGGTATGTTCAAGGTGCTTTTCATATAGTCCAATAGTTTCACGGAATACTTAGCACGTGCTTTTGCATATATTTCACCCTTGCCGTCAAATCGTGTTGTATTGTTCATTTGCTTCTCTCTTTCGAAGTGGAATTTATCGAACTGATTATATCACAGAACAATATCTTTTTCAATAAAGAGCACAGTGACAGAGAATTTTCCCTATCACTGTGCTTCGGTTAGTTGTAAATTATACTGTGATTTCCGTGGCTCTGCTGCGGATGTTATTCATCCGAGTAATCCACTTTATTTGATTGTCCGCTTTTTGTTTTCCTGTCACGCCTTCATTTTCCGCCACTCTTTTACGAGCCGAAGAAACATTGCGGTTGCCTGTTGCTCAATATTATCAAGATATACTGTAGGTTTACCCGAAGTCATTAGATTAGCATACAAAACACGGTGATCTTCTTTCAAAAAGCGTTTGTGACGCATACC
>CAYPAB010000023.1:0-25177 GCA_964408605.1 uncultured Eubacteriales bacterium | reverse complement strand
CGGTTATATTCAGCAAAGTTGAAGAGTAAAGATTACTAAAACAAAGAGTTTTTAAGGGAATTTGGTTCAGACAAGATTGTCGGATTGTTAAAACCGGATGACGCGGAAACATATAAACCGAGTGATGAACATGAGATGAAATATCGTCAGTATTCATCCGTTACAACTGGTTATGAGCACGAGATGTTCATGGCAATATGCGGAGATGAAAAGTTTAATTACTATCCTTACTTGAGTGATTCGACAATAGTAGTCCTTAAAGACTAACAAAAACAACCCTCTCAACCATCATGGCTGGGGGGTTGTGCGTCTATACTTATCTATCTACGTCGACCTTGAGTCCTGATTTTAATTCAACAGTGCGGTGGTCTGGCCGGACGGTGATTTGTTTCAGCCGGCGTCTTACAAGCATTTCATCAAATTCGGTAAGGTCAGAAGTTTGGTCTTTGATGAAATCCTGTAATTCAGTGATTCGTTTTGTCCGTTCCGCTTTTTTTCTATCCCCTTACAAAAAGGCCGTAAAAAACGCAAGTTTTTTACAGCCCCTTTGGTATTATGCAGTATTATTAAATAAAATAACTTGCGACGAGAAGGTCTTTAAAGAGTAACGCCCCAGTCGGAATCGAGGATTCCCCAAATCGCTCTTACGAGTGAATCTTGAGCGAAGAAGTATTCGTCAAGGAATGTTACAAGGTTTCTGAAGAAGTTTGAATATGTGTAAACACCTTCAACGTTGTCTTCCAAAACTTCGGTATTGGGTTTTGTTACCGTGAACGGCTGAACATAAAGCACACCGCCTTCACCCACTACATAAGCACGGACATAGCAAGATATTTTTTTGCTGTAGTCGTCGATGTCGATTGTGTTGCCCTCGGCGATTTCAACGCCGTCGGCGACCCAAACGATTTTTTGATAATTGTCAACATCAAGAGTTATCGTGTCCTCTTTTTCGTCAACGGTGATTCGGTTGACTTCCGGAACGGCACCGACACCTTTATAATCTTCGCCCAATTCATAGCGGGCAAAACGGCAAACAGGGAAGAATGTGCCGTTTTCCATACTTGTGCGAAGTGCGTCAACGGTAAGTTCGGGCATCATGTGAACGGTAAACGCTCTGTCGATTTGGTCAATGGTGTCGGAGTGCGAGTCGCTGAAACTGAACGACCACGGAACAACACCGCGAGGAACGGTCACCTGCAAAATTTCGTCGTAGAGTATTCTGTCGGCAGCGGTTTGAATGTCTTGAGCGCTGTTAATACCCGTTCCCAAACATGTGCTGTTTTCGAGGAAGATTTTAGAGAACTTCCTGATGAATGTTTCATCGTGTGAAATTTCGTAATCCTGATATGCTTTCGTGTAATCGCCCAAATGGTCCAAGAATGTTATTCCGCCACGTTCACCGACTTCCCTTGCGGGTGTTTCATAGTCGCCGTCGATACCGATAAGACCCTGACCGTAGTCGGAAAAATAGCCGTTAATGTGGCTGTTGTTGGGAACGGCACCGTTAAGTTCGATACCGGTTGTGACTTCAAGCATACCTCTGCCGTTTCTGCCGATACCCGACATGATTTGAAGACGTCTTTCGGGAGTGAGGGGCGTGAGTTCGGCAAAGCCTGTTCTGTCGCTTTTTATAAGTCTCATAAGCGATACAACTTCGGGCTTTTGATCCCACGGAACACCGAGAGTCATATGGTCGGTGAGGGCGAGGATATCGTACCCCGCGGCGTAATACGCCTCGACGGTTTCGTCGATGTTGCTTGCGCCGTCACTTGCCGTTGTGTGGCAGTGAAGTTGAGTTTTATAGGCGTTCCAAGAGTCCCAATCGACACTTTCATAGGCGTTGCCGATGATGTAGTCGGTGTCTGTTGCCGCAAATGCGGGAACAACAAACGAAGAAATTAAAACTAAAGATAAAATAACGGAAACAGATTTTTTAAACATATACCGTATTCCCCCTTTTCAAAATGATTTTATCATAATCGCCTTTAAAAATAAATTGTAATAATGAACAAAAAATGAATGCGTATTTTTCCAAAGATGACATATTTCTTCGGTGTAAAAAGTTGTAAAAGTTTATTGATTTATTTAATAAAACTCTTGACTGCAAAAAGAGATAGGAATAAAATAATACCGTTATTTTTTATGCAGTATATCTGCGAACGGAGTGATATTTATGATAAAAATCGGACTTTACGGTTACGGCAACATAGCCAAAGGTGTGGAAAGCGCCGTGAAACAGAACGGCGATATGGAAATTTCCTGCGTTTTCACCCGTCGTGCTCCCGAAACCGTCAAAACAACTTCGGGCTCACCCGTCTACAAGGTCGAGGATATTTTAAATCACAAAGATGATATCGATGTTCTCGTTATGTGTGGCGGAAGTGCAACGGATCTTCCCGAACAAACGCCGGCAATGGCAAAGTATTTTAACGTTGTTGACAGTTTCGATACACATAAAAATATTCCGTCGCATTTTGAAAATGTCGATTCCGCCGCCAAAGAGGGCGGTAACGTTGCGCTTATTTCCGTCGGTTGGGATCCCGGAATGTTCTCTCTCAACAGGCTCTACGGCAGTTGTATTCTCAAAGACGGCGCCGATTACACATTCTGGGGCAAAGGCGTAAGCCAAGGCCATTCCGACGCCATAAGGCGTGTTGACGGCGTTATTGACGCAAGGCAGTATACGATCCCCGTCGATGCGGCGCTTGAAGCGGTAAGAAGCGGTTCGGAGCCCGAACTCACAACAAGGCAAAAACACACAAGAGAATGTTTTGTTGTTGCCGAAGAAGGTGCAGACCTCAAAAGAATCGAAAACGATATCGTCACAATGAAAAACTATTTCGACGAATACGACACAACCGTTCACTTCATCTCGCAAGAGGAACTCGACCGTGACCATAAGGGCATTCCTCACGGCGGATTTGTCATAAGAACAGGTAAAACGGGTTGGAATCTTGAACACAACAATGTTATCGAGTACAGTTTGAAACTCGACTCCAATCCCGAATTTACATCGTGCGTACTCGTTGCCTACGCCAGAGCCGCATACCGCCTTTCGAACGAAGGCGCAAGCGGTTGCAAAACGGTATTCGATATTCCTCCCGCATACCTTTCGGAAAAAAGCGGTGAAGAATTAAGAAAAATTATGTTGTAATTAGAGGTGCTTGAAATGTCTGATTTGTACAATTCCATTTGTTTGTCATCTGTTAAAAACACCGCTCTCAACCTTTTGGGAATCGAGGAAAACAGCGATTGCGAAAAACCCAATCCGTTTATTACCGCACTTGCCGATAAAAAACTCAACGGTGAAAAGTGCGACAGAGCGATTTTTTACAATCCCGATGCAGTCGCTTTGTGGGTGTATCAAAAATACACCGAAAAATTTGTCGGTGCCGCAATCAGTTCGGATATTTCCGTTCCGATGCTCTCGGTTATGCCGAGCGTAACACCCGTTAATTTCGCAACAATGTATACGGGCGTTCAGCCGTCTGTTCACGGTATAAGACGCTACGAAAAACCCGTGCTTACAACCGAAACGATTTTCGACCGCTTCATCAAAGCCGGCAAAAAATGTGCTATTGTTTCAACCGAAAATGACAGCATATCACTCATATTCCTTGAAAGAGATATGGATTATTTCATTTACGACACCCCCGAAGAAGTCAACGCAAAGGCAATGGAACTCATAGATGCCGACGAATACGACCTGTTGGTAATTTACAACGGCAACTACGACGGCCGTATGCACAAATACGGGCCCGAATCGGAAGAAGCACTTGCGGCACTTGATATGAACCTCGATTTTTATTGCAAAATGGTCGAAGCGGTAAAAGAAAAGTGGAAAAAACACAACGTCTTTTACGGTTTTATGCCCGATCACGGTTGTCATGAAATCGACGGCGGATGCGGTTCTCACGGTCTTGATATGGAAGAAGATATGAACGTCATTCACTTCTACGGCGTTAAAAAAGCAGAATAAAAAGCAGAATAACGAAAAGACTATCACCTCTAAAACGGGGAGATAGTCTTTTTGTTTAGTTCAAGTTGATTTTAGTTATCCGTAAGTCCGCACTCGCAAACAGCGTTTTCGGAAATTCTGAAAGCCTTTATTTCAAACGGGGAGAATGAAATTACGGCGGTTTTTTCGGCAAATTTGAATTCCGTTTCGGCGGGAACATCGGTACTGTTGAAAAGATGAACACGAATATCGCCGTTTGAAAGTTTCTTCATGCCGGACATAATGATGTTTTCGTTGCTCAAAACGGCGGTTGTGTTTAATTTTTCGCCCTTTCCCGACGGGAAAAACGACAGTGCGTAGGGCTGTTGATTATAAACTTCGGCATCTTTGTCGAGATGCGTGATATCCGCCGTGAGCCTCAAATCGAAATCACGTTCGCCCATATCAATATGATTTTGCCAGCGGTCTTTGTCGACAATCGGTTTGTCGTCTATCGGGTGTGCGGAATATATCGGTGTACGTAACAGCGATATGTTAAGAAGATTTCCATCGACACTGTAACCGTGCGTTCCTCTGTTCAGCACGGCAACACCTTTGCCGTGTTCGAAAAGTCCGCACCATTTTTGACAAACGGCTTCTTTGTTGTTTTTGTGCATTTCTTCTTTGCCGAAAACCATTTGCGAAATTGCTTTCGGATTTTCTAAGGTTGTCGCAAAAGAGATTTTATACATTGTATTTACGTCGTTTATAAATGTTTTGACGTGTATGTCAATGTATGAATCCGCTTTCGGAACGGTGTAGGTGACTACGGCAAAAGAGTTTCCGTGTTTGAAAGTCGCTTGAATTTTGCAACGAACATCGCCGTTTTCGATGATTCGCACGTTTCCACGCTTTTCGTCGGGATATCCGTTGAAAACATCGGCTTCTTCACCGCTTGCAAGAACAAACTCGCCCTTTTTGTCGAAAAATCCGTCAACGGTCATTCCCCACGGGTCTTCGTTGTCGGCATAAACGTTTATTTTTCCGCTTTCGGGCAAAAGTCGGTCAATTCCGTCGATACTGAATTTTTCAATCAAACCTGTTTTTTTGCTTATGCGTATTTCTCTTTTTTTGTTTTTGATAATAAAAGCACCGTATGTTTCTTCGCAAATGCCGATGGGTCTGCGTGGTAAATTCAGTCTTTTGAGTTTACAGTCAAAACGGTTGATACACATCGGTTTCAGTTCCGCACGGAAAACGATCCGCTTCCTCCAATCGAGGTTTACATTGCTTTCTTCCTGTTCGTTTTGAGTTGCGAGGGCGTTGCCGTCGGAATCGTATGCGGTTGCGACGGTAACTTCGTTTTCGTTGCGGTTTTGGTCTTCAAGTTGAAATTCAACTTCGATATCCTGTGTTATCGGATAGGGGTTGGGGTTAAACACAAGAACGGGAATTTCGCCCGATTTCCCCTCAGGCTCGCCCGTGCAAAGTTTGAAAAACGCCTTTGCGCAGATTTTAGAGGCGATTTCTCTGCCGTAATTCAGCAGTCTCAAAGAATCGTCTTCGGCACTTTTTATCATCGTTCCGGGCAAAATATCATGAAATTCGCAAAACAGCAAAGATTTTTGTGCTTCGAGAAGTTCGTTTTCGCTGTAATCTATGCCGGAAACGGCAATCATTTTTTCGCATAGGTTCAGTTCGTTTTCAAGGGCACGGTGAAGTTGCTTTATGCGAACCATTGTTGTGTAACAACCGACCATGCAATGAACCAAAGATGTGTTTTTGGTGAAAGTAAGTTTTGATTTGTCGATTTTTTCGAAATATTCATCAAAAGACGAGTGCTTAACGAGAATATCCTTGTGTGTTCTCGAATATTCGGCAATCGCATCAAGGTCGGCTTTCGACGGGCCTCCGCCGTGATTACCGATGCCCCAAAGCAAAAGGGTGGGGCCGTCACCGACACAATTGATTACATTTTCGAGTTTTTCGGTGATTTTGCCTTTTGCGGAGTTGTAGCCGTAATGGGAAATATGACCGACGATTTCACTGCCGTCGTAACCTTTCCAAATAAAATCGTCATCCTCCGAAATTCGGAAAGGACGGTGGAAAACATAATGTTCGTAACCGCATTTTTTAAGGATTTGAACAAGCCCGTTTGCATGACCGAACGAGTCGTAATTGACGGCGGTTTTGGGTTTGATTCCGAATTTTTCTTTAAAATACCCGTTGCCCGTTTCAATCTGCCGAATAAAAGATTCGCCCGACGGAAGAAGACAGTCGGGTTGCAAATACCATCCGCCGGTGATTTGCCATTTTCCCGATTTTACAGCCTTGCGTATTTCTTCGAAAAGTTCGGGTTCGTTTTCTTCCACCCACTCATACAAAACGGATTCGTTGTGGTTGAAAATAAAACCGTCGTATTCCGTGCAGAATTTTGCGGCAACACGGAAAGTCGAAATAGCCTCAGCCATACCTTCACGCCGTTGCCAAAGCCATACGGGATCAAGGTGTGCGTTGCACAGCATATATATTTCTTTTATATCAATCGCCTCCGATAATTCAGCAGATAATTTATTCTTTTATTTCCCCCGCCTTTTTAAGACACGTTTTCGAAACGACGGGGCCGACAAGTTCGTAAATCAATGTTCCGCAAAGTATGACCGTGCGAATTTCCGTTGCGTATTCGGGAACAACATTTGACGCCGCCAACGAAAGACCTATCGCAACACCCGCTTGAGGAATAAGTGCGGGGCCGAGATATTTTTTCGTGTTTTTGTCGGTTTTGCAAAGTATCGCACCGAGTGATGCACCGAACATTTTACCGAGCACACGCACGATTATATATACGATTCCGGCGACACCGACAGACGGAAGAACGGAAAGTTTAAGACCCGCTCCCGACGCTACGAAAAACAGCATAAATATCGGCGGTGTTATTTTGTCGCAAAGGTTCATCACATGGTTGACATCGGGCGAGAAATTCGCAATGACCGTTCCCATTGCCATGCAGAAAAGAAGCGACGAAAAACCGCAAAGTTCGGAAAGTCCGAGACCCATAAAAACGAATGCTATTATAATGGAAAGCCTGTTGCCGTCTTTTTTGAAGTGCTTCATCGGTATAAGGAAAAGGAATCCCAAAACAGCGCCCACAAGAAGCGCACCGCCTATTTCGATTACGGGTTTTAAAATGAGTTGCGATGTGTTCGTTACGCCTCCTGAAAGTGCGGTTGCTATTGCGATTGAAACGGAATACATTATAAGCGCCGTCGCATCGTCTATCGCAACAACGGAAAGAAGCGTTTCCGTGACGGGGCCACGTGCCTTGTATTGTTTGATGACCATAATTGTCGCCGCCGGTGCGGTTGCGGCGGCAATAGAGCCGAGAACCAACGAAAAAGTTGTGGTGCAACCGACGAGTTTTAATGCCACCGTAACAAATACCACGGCAAAAAACGATTCGAGAGTCGCTATGACGACAGGCGTTGCACCGACACGTTTGAAATATGAAATTTTAAATTCGTTGCCTATCGAAAAAGCAATAAATCCCAAAGCCGCATCCGAAATGACCGATGCGGAATCGAGAAATTCGTCGCTGAGTATACCCAAAACGCCGGGGCCGAGCAAAAGACCCGCCAATAAATAACCGGTGACGTTCGGAAGTTTGATTTTTTTAACAAGTCTGCCGAGCAACATTCCGACGAATATCATCAGGGCGAGATTTGTAAATGTGTTAAGAGATATGTTTTTAAGCATCTTCGTTAATTCCCTCCGCATAATCCACGGGTACCGTAAAAAGAATACCGGTGTCGGGGTTGTTAAGACCTCCGGTTACTTTGTTCACAATGGAGGAAATAGTCGCAACATCTTTGTCTTTTGCAACCATTATTATTGTTTTATTCTCTTTATGAGAAGGCGAAAGCAAACTTCTCAAAGATACCAAAAAGTACATATCTTCATGGTCGTGAGCGGCGAGTTCCTGAACCATTCCCCGACTGTCGATTATCGTGGCACCGGGCAGATTGTGATTGCCGAATTCTTCGAGTATACCGTCAAGACACTCCGTTTTGTTAAGAATTATCGTAACAAGTTTCATAAATATCCTCCCAAAAGGGTGTGAAAAACCTTTTCACCGTGCCGTTTTATGCGGTTTTTTGTTTTTTCGCCCCTGTTTAATTTATGTGCGAATGTATTTTATCACTTTGATTTTGAGTTTTCAATAGCGATGGCAAAACCGTTAAAATGCACAAACAGACACTTGTTTTTAAAACTTGAATAGTTGAAATATACAAATATGAAAAAATTGCGAAAAACCCCTTTACTTTAGTACGCTAAAGTGCTAAAATGCTAACACAAAATAAAAAAACGATACTTTCGTTTACGGAGGAATGTCTTGTGAAAAAGAAAATTTTATCTGTTGTAATGAGCATTGTGCTTGTTTTCGGTGTTGTTTGTGCTTTTACCGCTTGCGGTGAAGAAAAAACCGAAAGCGATTTGGAGTACATAAAAGGCAAAGGCGAGATGGTTATAGGTATCACATATTTCGCACCTATGAACTATCTTGACGACAACAACGAACTCATCGGTTTCGAAACCGAATTTGCAAAAGCGGTTTGCGAAAAACTCGGTGTTGAAGCAAAATTCCAGGAAATCAACTGGACTGCAAAAGAAACCGAACTTTCCGCAAAAAATATCGACTGCATTTGGAACGGTTTGACAATCGATGAAGACAGAATCGCCAACATGGGAATTTCAACTCCTTACATGGCAAACAAACAGGTTCTTATCGTTAAGGCCGACAGACTTGCCGAAATCAAAGCACTCGACAGTGCAAAAGGTCTTAACATTGTTGCCGAAAAAGAATCCGCCGGTGAAACCGTTGCCACAACCGAAGCGTATTTTGCCGAAGCAAACTATACCGCTGTTGACACTCAGTCAAAAGCACTTACCGAAGTTGCTTCCGGTACTGCCGACGGTTGCGTGGTCGACTATGTCCTTTCAATCGGTATGATAGGTGAGGGAACCGATTTTGCATCGCTTACGGTTGTTGACGATCTCTCTTTCAACGACGAACAGTACGGAATCGCTTTCCGTAAAGGCGCCGATACGGTTGAAGAAGTCAACAAGATAATCAGCGAACTCGCCGCAGACGGCACACTTCAGAAAATCGCAAAAAAATACAAATTGGAAGAACAAATCATCGCTAAATAAAAAATCGGAGGTTTAAAAATGTCGTTCGGTCAAATCACATTAGACCTTTTAAACGGCTTTCTTCAAAACTGCTGGATTTTTATATTTACTCTTTTGGCGGCTGTTCCGTTGGGCCTTGTAATTTCGTTCGGCTCAATGGCAAAATTCAAGCCTCTCAAAGTAATAACAAAAGCAATAGTTTGGGTCATCAGGGGAACTCCCCTGATGCTCCAACTTTTTGTTGTTTATTATGTTCCGGGGCTCGTTTTCAATGCACCGTTCAAATCCCGTTTAACGGCGGCGTTAATCGCATTCGTCATTAACTACGCATGTTATTTCTCCGAAATATTCAGAGGCGGAATCGAGAGTATACCGAAAGGGCAGTATGAAGCGGGTCAGGTTCTCGGTATGACGAAAAGCCAGGTCTTTTTCAAAATAGTGCTTATGCAGGTTGTAAAGCACATAATTCCCCCGATGAGCAACGAAATCATCACACTCGTTAAAGATACATCTCTCGCACGTGTAATTGCGATACCCGAAATATTGATGGCGGCGGAGCGTTTTTCCGGCAGAGGTCTTATTTGGCCGCTGTTTTATACGGGCGTGTTTTTCCTTGTGTTCAACGGCGCACTTACGATTCTTTTCGGAAAAATCGAAAAGAAATTCGATTATTACAAAAACTGAGGTTGAAAGGAGCTTTTTAAATGTCGGTACTTGAAGTTAAAGATTTGAAAAAAAGTTTCGGGAAAACTCATGTTTTAAAGGGCGTCAGTTTCTCTTTGGAGGAAGGTGAAGTTTTAAGCATCATCGGTTCATCCGGAAGCGGTAAAACAACAATCCTCCGTTGCATAAACCAACTTGAAACAGCCGACAGCGGTTATATCGCAGTCGACGGTAAAACGTTTTTTGACGGAACCGTTCGCAAGGAAGATGCGGAAGAAAAAAGAAAACGTCAACTTTCGGTCGGGCTTGTTTTTCAGGATTTCAATCTTTTTCCGCAATACAACGTTATGGACAACGTGACACTTGCGGCAAAACTTTTGGCAAAAGAAAATCCCGATTTCAAACAAAATAAAAAAGAAATACTCGACAACATTCAAAAGAAAGCAACCGCCATTTTGGGCAAAGTCGGTCTTTCCGAAAAGGTGGATAACTATCCGTGCCAACTTTCCGGCGGTCAAAAACAGCGTGTTTCAATCGCAAGGGCGTTGATGCTGGAGCCGAAAATACTCTTTTTCGACGAGCCGACGTCGGCACTTGATCCGGAACTTACGGGCGAGATTCTCAAGGTTATCAAGAGCCTTGCCGAGGACAAAATGACAATGGTTATCGTAACGCACGAAATGTCATTCGCACGGGCTGTTTCCTCCAAGGTCATTTTTATGGATGACGGAGTTATTGAGGAAACCGGAACGCCGGAGGAAGTTTTCGATAATCCGAAGTCGGAAAGAACTAAGGCTTTTATTTCAAAATTCGACGATTAAATTAAAAAAATAAGTTTACGGACTGTGAAAACGAAGGTTTTTGCGGTCCGTTTCGTCGTTATAAGACTTATCCGATTTGAAATTATCGGGTTAGAGGGCGGGGTTTATATGAATTATCAACAAATATCATGTTAAAAATTTGTTAACTGATTTACATTGCATTTCTTGAAAAGAAATACGGCGGTGTGATATAATTTCATTATGTAATAATATATTTATACGTGCAGAGGAGAGTGCTGTTTATGTTTAAAAAAGGTATATCCGCAGTTTTAAGTGTCTTGCTTTTGTGCTCGGCATTTTTAACAACGGTCGGTGCCGCGGTGGAATTCAAAGGTGAAATCAGCGAATATCCCGTTGTTATGGTCGCCGGCTACAGCAGTTCCGAGTTGGCTCTTGTTGACGAAAACGGCAACAAAACCCGTGTTTGGGGAGTCGATATGGATTCCGTAATGAACAGGGTGCTTAACAGAATTTACGATTTGGGCAAAGGTCTTGTGCTTACCGCCAAAGGCGAGGCCGAATATCTGGGCACCGTTGTCGGTGAAGAACTTTCCGCAGAACTTGAATATATGAAAGTCAACGCCGACGGAACAAGTAAGTATAATGTTCAAGTCGAAAACACCGCAATTGAGGAAACGAATGTTGCGTATATCCTCGAAAACGGTTTGCCGACGGAATATATAAACGAAAGAAAAATCCTTGATGAAATCGTTGAGTATGTCGGTGCGGAAAACGTTTTCTGCTACACCAACGATTGGCGTATGAGCGTTTACGACTGTGCGACGGGTCTTGACACTTACATCGAAAAGGTTAAAGAATACACCGGTAAAGACAAAGTTAACATTATCGCCGTTTCTCACGGCGGTCAGGTTTCGGCGGTCTATCTTTCGCTTTTCGGCTACAAACAGGATGTAAACAATGCCGTTTTGACCGTGCCCGCAACAGCGGGAGCGGGAATGGCGTACGACGCTATTTCGGGCAATGTTCATCTTGATGAATACACACTCGTTAAATTCCTTCAGCACGGTTTCGACACCGAAGGAAAATACGATTGGTTCGTTCAAGCTCAGCAGTTGGGCTTCCTTGATGACGTAATAGATGCGATCGTTCCTTATGTTCACGAAGTTTTGGGCAATTGGTTGAGTATGTGGGATTTTATTCCTACCGAATATTACGAAGATTTAAAAGCCCTTCGGCTTGACTCCGTAAAAAATGCCGCAATAATCGAAAAAAGCGATATGGTTCACTACGAAATAATGGCGAATTATCACGAGAACCTTCAAAAGTGTGTAAACGAGTACGGAATTAACGTCACGATTATCGCCGGTACGGGCGTTCCCTGTGTTACGGGTATGCGTGACAATGCCGATGCGCTTATAAGAACGGTTGACGCTACCGGTGCGGTTTGCGCACCTTACGGTCAGCGCTTCAACGACGGTTATACGGGTGCCGGCACTATGTGTGACGATCCCACTCACGACCATGTTTCGCCCTCGTTTGAGGTTGACGCTTCAACAGCGTTCCTTCCCGAAAACACATGGTTTGTTGAAGACCTTTATCACGGAATGACTTTCCACGATCAGTATGCGAGAAGTTTGGCTCTTAAAAACCTTTTGACGAACGAAATAGTCAATGTTCATTCCGACCCGAATTATCCGCAGTTCCACGCTTCCACCAACAGGAACAACGCCGTTTCGTTGAGATTCTCCGAGAATAACGAAAATTATGTAACTTCGGGCAACAAATATATCATAGTCAAAAACCTGTCCGACACATATCCCGTTAAAATCACATCGATTTCATTTGAAGGTTGCGATTTGGTTGCACATACATTTGGAATCAATGCGTTGAAACCCGGTGCGGAAATCAAAATCGAAATCACGGGTAAATTGCCTAAAGTCAGCAATGCACTCATTCAGGCAAAGGTCAATTACGAAATGGAAAATAACGAAACCGCACCCATAGGCGAAAGAGTTTTCTGCTTTAAGGTGATGAACGGCACCCCCGTTACGTATAACGCCGATGAACCGTTTGTTTCCGCCGATTACGTAATCGGTTTTGAAAGCGCCGTCGGTGAAGATGCCAACAATATCCTTGTGAACACGGGTATCGCAAATTTGGTAAGTTTCATTTACGATTGGTTCTTTGCGCTTATGGAACAGTTGGGAATAAGCCGATTTTTTTGAAATATACAAAAAGACTTGACTTATTTTTAAAGTAGTGTTATAATTCGTAATCGTCGTGGAATGTCCACGGCGATTATTTCCTTGCTCTTAAATCGATATCTATAAGAGCCGGAGTCCATAAGGAGGTGCAAACGATGTCAAACAGTTACGAAACAATCATTGTTTTCTCTTTGGCAAACGGCGAAGAAGCCGCTAAAACTCTTGCCGAAAAATTCAAAACAATGATGGAAAAGAACGGCACTGTCGACAGCGTTGACGAGTGGGGTAAGCGCAGACTTGCATATCTCATCAACGACGAAGAAGACGGTTACTATGTTCTTTATAACCACACTTGCGAAGCCGGTTTCCCTGCAGAACTCGAACGTGTTCTCGGAATTACCGACGGTGTTCTTCGTTCAATGGTAATTAAAAAATAAGAGGTGTGAAAGATGCTTAATTGTGCAGTTATTATGGGTAGACTTACTGCCGACCCCGAACTTCGCCAAACTCCCACGGGCGTTTCGGTAACAAGGTTCACGGTTGCGGTTGATCGCGGTTATGTAAAACCCGGTGAGGAGAGAAAAGCCGACTTCATCAATGTTGTCGCTTGGAGGCAAACCGCCGAGTTCGTAACAAGATATTTCTTAAAAGGTTCTATGATTGCCGTTCAGGGCACTATTCAAACAGGCTCCTATGAAAAAGACGGCATTAAACGTTCAACATTTGAAATAATCGCCGATAACGTAAGTTTTTGCGGTTCAAAAAGCGAGTCTTCCACGGGCGGTGCTCCCAGAACAACCGAAACTGCCGCACCATCTTTCTCTAACGGCAGCGTTGATGATTTCGCCGCAATTGCCGACGATGATGATCTGCCGTTCTGATTTTAACAGGAGGTAATTCTATAATGGCATACGATAAAAGCGATCGCCGTCCCAACAAAAAAGGCCGCAAAAAAGTTTGCGCTTTCTGTGTTGAGAAGGTTGAAAAAATCGATTACAAGGATGCTGCAAAGCTTCGCCGCTACACATCCGACAGAGCAAAAATTCTCCCTCGCCGTGTAACAGGTACTTGTGCCTACCACCAGAGAGAACTCACAACTGCTATTAAACGTGCAAGAATGATTGCACTTCTCCCTTATACAGCAGACTGATTTTTGCAGAGGCTTGTAAAAACAAGTCTCTGTTTTTCTTTAGTAACGCAAGAAATGTTAAATATTTCGTTTAACTATTGACTTTTTTTCCGAATTTTTATATAATGCAATTTGCAACTGTTCGGTTGTATGTTTTGTAAAATACAGGTTTTAAATTTACTGCCTCTTCAACTTCTTCTTTGTAAATACTACCTGAATAATAGATTGGAGTAACTAAAATGAAAAGAACTTATCAGCCCAAAAAAAGACACAGAAAGATGGAACACGGCTTCCGCAAAAGAATGGCAGACAGAAACGGTCGTAAAGTGCTTGCACGCCGTCGCAGAAAAGGCAGAAAGCAACTCACATACTAAGATCGGTCGGGTGTTCGCCCGAAGGAGAATAATGTGTCAGACTTCGTCACGCTTAAATGCAACGCCGATTTCCGTCGGTTATACAATAGGGGCAAAACAGTTACTGATCCTGCGTTGGTTATTTATTACTCAAAAAACCGCGCGGGAATTTGCCGTATCGGTATAACTACAAGTAAAAAAATCGGCAATGCGGTCGAACGCAACCGCTCACGCAGAGTCCTAAAAGAGGCTTTTCGAAAAGTTTGTCCCTCTGTTGTGCCGGGATTCGATATCGTAATTGTGGCACGCTCAAAAACGAAATATGTAAAAAGCACACGCCTTGCGGAAATTATGTACAGAATTTTTTCCGAACAGGGTATGCTTAAAACAGAGGTAAATGAACCATGAAAGATTTTCTTATGTCCGTCATAAGATTTTATCAAAAGAAAATTTCGCCTCTTTTCGGTGCCAGATGCAGATTTTATCCGACTTGTTCACAGTATGCCCTTGAATGCCTTGAAATTCACGGCGTTTTTAAAGGCGGTTTGCTTGCGATAAGGCGGCTTATGCGTTGTAATATTCTCTTTCCCGGCGGTGTCGATCCCGTGCCACCCAAAAAGGAGAAACACAAATAACTCCTTTTAACTAACGGAAAGGACTCAAATTTATGAGAGATATACTTGCCATACCGTTCGGTTGGGCGCTCAGCGGTTTGTATCAACTCACCGACAGTTATTTGCTGTCCATTATTTTGCTGACTCTTGTTGTCAGACTTTTGCTTTTGCCTGCCTCGGTCAGTCAGCAAAAAAACAGTGCAAAACAGGTGCGCCTTAACACAAAAGTCAACAAAATAAAACAAAAATATGCCGGTAACCAGCAAAAAATCCAAGAAGAAACACAGGCTCTTTATCAGCGTGAAGGCTTCGGTGCGGCAAATATGGGTTGCGCACCCATGCTTGTTCAGTTGATTGTTATGCTCGGTCTTTATGAAGTTATTTATTCGCCCATCACCTACGTTTTGCGTTTCAGCAAAGAGAAGGTTGCGGCATTGCAGACGGCTTTTGAAGTCGTTGTCGAAGGCAACAAAAATCAAAGAGGCATCGAACTTCAAATTCTCAACAAAGTTACCGAAAACATCAAAGATCTTGCGGGAATAAGTGCGAAAGACGTCAGCGAACTTAACACACTTAAAGATAATTTTATGATCGGCGGTATCGACTTGACCGCACAGCCCGATCATTCCAACCCCGGATTGCTTTGGATAATTCCGATTTTGGCATTCCTTACGGCAATGATGTCATCAATATTTATGTACATCAAACAGCGTAAACAGAATCCCGAAATGGCAAAAAATCCCACCATGGGATGTATGACATTTATGTCACCCGTTATGTCACTTGTGTTTACATTTATGTTCCCCGCGGGTGTAGGTGTTTATTGGATTATTTCGAACATTTTCTCGTTTGTTCAACAGGTTGTTCTTACTTATGTTTACAGCCCCAAAAAGGTTATCGCTCAACAAATGGTTGATGAAACGGTTGTAAGACGTTCAAAAGAGAATAACGCAAAACGGCGTGTTGATATTGAAAAGAAATAAGGTGTATTTATGATAAAAGAATCCATAGGCGTAGCGCCTACAATCGAAGAAGCCAGAAAAACGGCTATTGATAATTTGCATGCTCCTATCGATGCGGATGTTAAAGTCGAAATCGTCACATTTCCCAAGAAAAAGATTTTAGGTCTTTTCGGCGGTTCCGATGCCAAAGTAAAAGCATCGTATGACGACGGCGTTAAGGAGAAAAAAGTTAAAAAACAGGCTTCCGCTCCCGTAAAAAACGTACCCGCAAAAGACGATAAAAAAGACCAACCCGTGAAGAAAAAAACGGAGAATAAAAAGCCTCAACCCAAAAAGGAAGTCAAAAAGGATGCTCCCAAAAAAGAGAGTGCTCCGCAGATCGACCTTTCAACCGTTGAAGCAAAGGAAAATTCCTCGACCGAATATCTTAAATCCATCCTTATGGGCATGGGCTTTGCCGATGTGAAGGTTACCGCAAAGGAAACCGCCGAAGATATTTATTTCGAAATCGAAAGCGAAGAAGATTACGGTAACATTATCGGCAGACGCGGTGAAACTCTTGATGCGTTGCAGTACCTCACAAGGCTTTTTGTCAACCGTGAAGAAAACAACAACAAACGTGTTGCTTTGAATGTCGGCGATTACAGAAAACGCCGTGAAGAAACATTACGTAATCTCGCAAAACGTCAGGCACTCCGTGTTGCAAAATACGGAAGAAGTTCGGCGCTTGAACCGATGAATCCTTATGAGCGCAGAATTATTCACACCGCCATACAGGAAATTGAAGGTGTTACGTCGCATTCGGTAGGTGAGGGTGACAGACGCAGAGTTGTCATTACTCCCGAAGGCGGTGACAAACACGGTAATTACAGAAACGACCGCAGAGGTAACCGTGAAAGACGTGCGCCGTATGTTCCCGAAACCCCGAAGGAACCCCGTGAAAAGAAAATCGATGCCGCATCATCATCTCTTTACGGAAAAATTCAGCCCAAGAAAAAGGTTGAAGCGGAAACTGACGGAGAATAAATTTTTCGGAATACAAGAATATTTTAAATCGCAGACGGAGAAATTAAGGATACTTAACCTTTTCAGAGAGGCATCGGCGGTGAAAGATGCCAAGGAATTATCCCCAAGACCACTTCCGAGTGCGGTGCGAAGCGTAAGATAAGCACCGTCGTTTAAGCCGCGTTAAGGCAACTTGAGTGACAACGGAAGTTGTAATTTGGGTGGAACCGTGGAGTTAATCAGACTTCATCCCATTTTTGTGGGGTGGAGTCTGTTTTTTCTTTATTGTAACAAAACGAAAGGATGATATATATGGTAAAAATTAAACTTCGTGATGATGTTAAAGAGTATGAAAGCGGTGTTACACCGATTGATGTTTGCAAAGATATAAGCATGGGTCTTTACCGCAACTTGTGTGCCTGCCTTATCGACGGCAAAAGTGCCGACGTTCGCACACCCATAACGTCGGATTGCACTCTTGAACTGTTGACTTTTGACAGCGAGGAAGGTAAGTACGCATTCCGTCATACCGCTTCGCACGTGCTCGCACAAGCGGTCAAACGCCTTTATCCCGAAGCGAAACTCGCTATAGGTCCCGCAATAGATAACGGATTTTATTACGATTTTGATGTTGAAGCACCGTTTACTCCCGAAGACCTTGAGAGTATTGAAAAAGAAATGAAAAAAATCGTTAAAGAGGCACTTCCTCTTGAGCATTTTGAAATGGCACCTCAAGATGCAATTGAATATTACGAAGAACGCGGTGAAATATATAAAGTCGAACTTGTTAAAGAACATGCCGACAAAGGCGAAAACATCAGTTTTTACAAGCAGGGCGATTTTACCGAACTTTGTGCCGGCCCGCATATCCCCGACACCGGCAGAATAAAAGCGTTTAAACTCACTTCCTGCACCGGTGCATACTGGCGTGGAAGCGAAAAGAACAAAATGCTTCAGCGTATTTACGGAACCGCTTTCACAAAACAGGCGGATCTTGATGCATATCTTCAGGCGATAGAAGAAGCGAAAAAACGTGACCACCGAAAACTCGGTAAGGAGTTGGGCTTGTTTGCGATTCTCGATGAGGGTCCGGGGTTCCCGTTCTTCCTTCCCAACGGAATGACACTCCGAAACACCCTTATCGACTATTGGCGTGAGGTTCACAAAAGATACGGATATGTTGAAATATCAACACCTATGATGCTCAACCGTGCCCTTTGGGAAAGAAGCGGTCACTGGGATCATTACAAGGAGAATATGTACACCACGGTTATCGATGATGCCGATTTCGCCATTAAACCCATGAACTGCCCCGGCGGTATGTTGGTTTATAAACTTCAGCCTCATTCTTACCGTGATCTTCCGTTCCGTTGCGGTGAACTCGGTCTTGTTCACCGTCACGAACTTTCGGGCGCACTTCACGGCCTTTTCCGTGTACGTTGCTTCACTCAAGATGATGCTCACATCTTTATGACGTGGGATCAAATGAAAGACGAAATCAAAAACGTAGTCAAACTTTTTGACGAGGTTTACTCTGTATTCGGCTTGACATACGAAATAGAAGTTTCGACAATGCCCGAAGACCATATGGGCGACATCAAGGATTGGGATTTCGCAACGGAAACGCTTAAAACCGCCGTTGAGGAAATGGGCAAAAAATATGTTATCAACGAGGGCGACGGTGCATTCTACGGCCCGAAACTCGACTTCCATCTTTCTGACTCGTTGGGCAGAACATGGCAGTGCGGTACTATTCAACTTGATATGCAACTTCCCGAAAGATTTGAACTTGAATACACGGGCCCCGACGGCGAAAAGCACAGACCCGTTATGATTCACCGTGTTGTACTCGGCTCTATCGAGAGATTTATAGGTGTCATTACAGAGCATTTTGCGGGCGCATTCCCGTTGTGGCTTGCTCCGGAACAAGTCCGTATTTTGCCGATTGCCGAAAGACACCACGAAGCATGCTTCGAACTTTGCAAAAAGTTGGAGGCCGAAGGCTTCCGAGTTACAGTTGACGACCGCTCCGAAAAAACGGGTTACAAAATTCGTGAAGCACAACTTAAAAAGATTCCTTATATGCTTGTTCTCGGCGATAAAGAAATCGAAAACGGCGAAGTTGCCGTTCGCGGAAGAAAAGCCGGTGATATGGGCACCATGAGTGTTGACGGATTTGTTGAGATGGCTCATAAAGAAGTCGACGAAAAAACAATCAACTGATAAAAGACGGGGCTGTAAAAAAGCAGACCGCATAAAACAGTGTGATACGAAGGGGCTCTATGGGTGTGAATAACACCTATAGAACCCCTTGTTGTTTTATATGGATTTTTTTACAGCCCTTCAAACAGTCGCTTCGTACCCCTCGGCGGTAACGGCGTTAATCAAAACTTCGTCGGGGACATCTTTTGAAAGTTTAACTTTTGCGATGTTTTCTTCGTGGCTTGCGGTTGCCGATTCAACTCCGTCGATCGATGTGAGTGCCTTAACGACGTGCGATTCGCAACGAGGACACATCATGCCCGTAACTTTAATTGTTTTTTCCATAATATCATTTCCTTTCGTTTCGGTTCGGGAGTCGTCTTCCCGACCGATTTTTTTGTTTTCCGTTATAAGGGAAGATTTGAAAAATCTGAGCCTTAACGCATTCGAAACAACGCACAGAGAACTCATACTCATGGCGGCTGAACCTATCATCGGATTAAGCCTTAACCCGAAAATCGGGAAAAGAACACCGGCAGCAAGCGGAATGCCCAAAACGTTGTAGAAAAATGCCCAAAACAGATTCATTTTTATGTTTTTCATAACGGCTTTGCTGAGTTCAACAGCTTTTGCCGCATCCAAAAGCGAATTTTTAATAAGCACAACATCCGCCGAGTCGATTGCAATATCCGTTCCCGCCCCGATAGCGATGCCGACATCTGCCCTTATGAGAGCCGGCGCATCGTTTATGCCGTCACCGATGAATGCGATTTTTTTGCCGTTTTCCTGCAGGGAGCGAATTTCCTTTTCTTTATCCGCCGGCAAAAGTTCCGAAACGACTTCATCTATACCGACCTGTTTTGCGATGAATTCCGCAGTTGAACGGTTATCACCGGTCAGCATAAGCGTTTTTTTGCCCAAAGATTTAAATACCGAAACGGCTTTGATGCTGTCGTCACGGATCGTGTCGGAAACGGCAATAATACCGATTACACCGTCGTTTTTTGCGAATATGAGAGGGGTTTTGCCCTGAGATGAAAGTTCGAGGATTTTGTTTTCGAGATTCGAAAAGTCTATGCCGTTTTCTTTCAAAAAACGTGTGTTGCCCGAAATATATCGAGTGCCGTCAACCACGCCACATATACCTTTGCCTTGATATGACATAAAATCGGTAACGGCGGGCAAGGTCAGTTTTAAGTCGGAGGCTTTTTTTCGCACCGCCCCCGCAAGTGGGTGTTCGCTACCTTCTTCAAGTGCGGCGCAAAGCGATATAAAATCGGTTTCGGAAAATTGAGGATCGGTTACGATTACGTCGCTGACACTCATTTCACCCGAAGTTACCGTGCCTGTTTTGTCAAGAACTATTATATCGGTGTTGCCGAGCATTTCAAGAGCCGACGCCGATTTTATGAGTATGCCGTTTTCGGCGGCTTTGCCCGTTCCCGCCATAATCGCAACAGGCGTTGCAAGTCCCAATGCACACGGGCAGGATATAACAAGAACCGTAACACCGAATGTGAGTGCTTTTTCGACACCTGCACCGCTGATGAGCCAAACGAGAAATGTAACGAGCGCAACAGCCATAACCACGGGAACAAAAACACCGCTGACTTTGTCGGCAAGCCTCGCTATCGGCGCTTTCGATGAACCCGCTTCGTCAACAAGACGTATTATTTGAGCGAGCGTTGTGTTTTCGCCGACTTTGGAAGCGGACATTTTGAATGTTCCGTTTTTGTTGAGCGTTGCCGAAATAACTTCGTCGCCGACAGATTTTTCAACAGGCAAACTTTCGCCCGTAACGGCGGATTGGTCAACGTACCCCGTGCCGTCGGTCACTACACCGTCAACGGCGATTCTCTCACCGGGGCGTATGATAAGTTCTTCACCGACACCGACGTTTTCGGCATCGACGGTTATTTCTTTGCCGTTCCTTATGACGGTTGCGGTCTTGGGGGATAATTCGACAAGTTTGCCCAAAGCGTCACTTGTTTTGCCCTTTGAGCGTGTTTCCAAATATTTTCCCACGGTGACGAGTGTTAAAATCATTGCACTCGATTCAAAATAAAGTTCGTGGGAATATCGGTGTAACACATCAAAATCACCACGTGGAGCGGCATACGCCATCATCATAACGGCAAACACACCGTATAAAAACGATGCCGATGACCCCAATGCCACGAGCGTATCCATATTGGCGACACCTTTTGAAAGCCCTTTAAAGCCGGAAACGAAAAATTTTCTGTTGATAACAAGCACGGGAACGGTCAAAAGCATTTGCGTAACGGCGTTTACGAGAGCGTTTTCGGTACCCGTTAAAAAAGAGGGGAGCGGTAACTTGAGCATATGCCCCATGGCAATATACATAAGCACAACAAGAAAAACAATCGAACCGAGCAACCGTTTTTTCATATTGCTCTGTTTTTCTTCTTCGCTTTTTTTTCGCTCTGCCCATTGCGACTTCAATGTGCCGGATTTGTTGTTTTCACCGTAGATTTCGGCACCGTAGCCTATGCTCGTTACGGCGTTTATATAATCGTCTTCGCAAAGTTTTGTTTCATCAAAACTCACGGTCAGTTGTTCCGAAAGCAAATTCACCTCGGCACTTGCGGTGCCGTCGAGTTTTAAAGCGGTTTTTTCAACATTCGACCGGCAGGCGGCACAGGTCATACCCGATATTTTAAATTTAACAGTTTTCATATAATCACCGTAGGTCTGTTTAGGTTAGTTTATGCTAACTATTATAGCACTATTATTCCCCAAAATCAAGATTTAACTACAGATGTATCGGCATAGATGTATCGCTCCGTGTCGGTTGACAAAAGAATGTTAAAATGATACGATTTTAATATGAATTTAATGTATATTTGCGAAAAGAGGCGATAATTACGGAAAAGTATGTAAATACTGTTCTTGCTCCGAAAATTCAAGGCGACGGCGGATGGGTGGAGTTCGTTTCGCAAAGCGGCAACGAAATAACTCTTTTGTTTAGGGGCGAGTGTTCAAAATGCCTTATTTTGAACCGTTGCACCGAGTGGATAGAGCAGGAAATTAAAAGAGATTTAAACAAAACGGTGAAAGTGCGGGCAATACGCAAGAAACCGTATTTTCAAGATGTGTGAGGAAATGATATGGCACATATAAAAGTTCAAAGACGTTCGATGCGACCCGAAGAATGGACTGATTTGCGTTTCGGTTGGCTCAAACGGAGTGTTTACGGCAAAAAGTATGAAATCGAAAATCTTTTTATAAGGGATGCACGTCAAACGGATGAAATGCGATATGAATTTTATTCGGACACATACAGACCTTTGAAAAAAGGCGATATGTATTTTACTCCCGACGGAACCGCATTTATAAAAGCGGATGTAAAAATTCCCGAAGATTTAAAAGGCGAAACGCTGTGGTTTTCTTTTAAAACGGCGGCGGAAATTTGCGTTAAAGTCAACGGCAAATATATAGGCGGAGTTGACCCCAACCGTGACAGAATGCTTTTGTCACCGTATGTTGACGTGAATTCTGTTTTGCATTTTGAAATGGTCGGTTACAACCGCAGTAAACCCGATGACGAACGTAACCCCGAAATACTTTCCGTTCGCGGATGCCGTCAAATTTTCGAGGGTGCGTATATTTGCACGGTGAATGAGGATATTCAAAGTCTTGTTTACGATTTTGAAATTCTTTCGGATATTGCAAAAAGCGAACTTTTCAACGAGGATTACAGAAACTTTTTAAACAAAGAACTCAACAATGCAATGGATCTTATCGATTTTGAGGGCGACGAGCCCAAAGGAACCGAAGAAGCGAAACGCTATATCGAAGATGTGATTTACGCTAATGATACATATAAAGGAAGCGGTGACGTGGCACTTGTCGCTCACTCGCATCTTGATATTGCGTATTATTGGCGCAGAATACATTCCGTTCAGAAGAATTTGAGAACGGTGCTGATACAACTTCGGCTTATGGACAGATACCCCGACTTTAAGTATGCGCACACTCAACCGTACACTTATGAAACATTGGAAAAATATTATCCCGATGTTTTCGAAGAACTTAAAGAAAAGGTCGCAAACGGTCAGTTTGAGCCCGTGGGTGCAATGTATGTTGAACCGGACTGTAACATTCCAAATGCCGAAAGCCTTATAAGACAATGCCTTTACGGTCAAAAAACTTATGAAAGAATGTTCAAAAAGCGTGTGAATAACGCTTGGCTTCCCGATGTTTTCGGCAACAGTTGGATTTTACCGCAAATTCTCAAAAAATGCGATGTGAAATATTTTGTTTCAAACAAAATGTCAACGTGGAACGACACAAACAGGTTTCCGCACAATAATTTTATATGGCGTGGGATAGACGGCAGCGAAGTTTATGCCTGTGTTCCCCCGACACATTTTATAACGTGGAATATGCCGAGCCAAATTCAAGAAAATTGGGAGGCGTATCAAGACAAAGACAGTGGCGGTCAGACTCTTAATATGTTCGGCTACGGCGACGGCGGTTCCGGTTGCACCGAGGAAATGATAGAACTTATGCACCGATTTGAAAAAATATCGGTAATGCCGAAATGCACACATACAAGCGGTGCCGAATTTTTAGAGAAGAATCTTAACGGGAACAAAAATCTTGAAGTTTGGGACGGCGAACTGTATCTTGAAATGCACCGAGGTACATTCACAACGAAAAGTAACATAAAACGTGCAAACCGCAGACTCGAAGAAAAATTCAGAACAGCCGAAATGCTTTGTGTTATGCGAAATGAAGACAGAACCGAAGAAATAACCGCACTTTACAAAAAATTTCTTGTGAATCAGTTTCACGATATTCTTCCCGGCTCGCATATTCACCCCGTTTATGAAGATGCGATGAAAGATTATGCGGAAGTTGAAAAAGCCCTTGACGGAATTATCGGTGATAAGGGCAAATACTTCAATACTTTGAATTTTACACGTGATGCGTTGACTTTCGTTAAAAACAAAAACGGCACGGCTACACGGTACGGCGAAAAGGGTAATTGGGTCATTCCCGATATGAAAGCGCTTTCTTCAAAGAATTTGCGAAAAACAAATTTTTCGGGCAAGTGGTTCGAAACACACGGGTGCGTTATCGAAACACCGTTTTATATTGCCGAATTTAATCTTGACGGCTCTTTAAAATCGCTTTACGACAAAGAACTTTCATGCGAGTGGGTAAAAGGCGAGTTTAATAAACTGAAACTTTATGTTGACTGCCCCGGTAATTATGATGCATGGGATATTTTGCCCGATTACAGACAAAAAGAGGTTGAACTTGAGGTAAAATCTCCGATTCAAATAGCCGAAAGCGACGGCGAAAGCGTAACGTTCGGCGTTTTGCTTGCAACCGAAAAATCGGAATGGAAAATGAAAATCAGATTTTTCAGAAGAAGCAGGGGAATAGAAGTCGAAAACAATGTCAAGTGGAACGAAAAACATAAACTTGCGAAAGCGGAATTCGATTGCAACGTTCTTACACGAAAAGCCTTGTGTGATACTTCCGCCGGATTCATTGAACGAGAGACCCATAAAAACACAACTTGGCAACAGGCTCGCTTTGAAACATGCCATCACAAATGGTGCGATTTATCGGAAACAGGCGGAGGCATTGCTCTTATTAACGACGGCAAATACGGAGTCGGCTTTTTTGACAGCACAATGAGTCTTTCTTTGCTTCGTGCAACGGAACGCCCCGATGTTACATCCGATATAGGCGAACACGCTTTTTGCTATATGATTTTTCCGCATGAAAAGGGTGCTGTTGAGTCGGGCGTAAATAAACTTGCGCTTCAGTACAACACGCCGATTGTTAAAGCGGAGTGCAACTGGAATATGCCGATTTTCGAACCGCTTTATTTACAGGCTGTGAAAAAAAGCGAAGATAAAACAATGACTGTTATAAGGCTTTCGGAACAAAACGGCAAACGTGGAACGTTAAAATTACCGAGAAAAGTGAAAATTTTAAATATGCTTGAAGATGTCGAGGGTGAAACCGATGTGATTTCATACAAGCCGTTTGAGATTTTAACATTGGGACTGTAAAAGAAGGGGCTGTAAATAATCGCATTTTTACAGCCCTCTATGTGTTGCGGTTTGTATGGTTTATAAACTCTGTTAATAGTTGATAA
>CAYPAB010000022.1:0-25246 GCA_964408605.1 uncultured Eubacteriales bacterium | reverse complement strand
GCCGTGAGCCTCCGTTATAAAGTTTTTTTACTTGACTAAATCACAAGATATTGTATAATATATTAGATAATATCCTAAACTTTGTACTTTACCGAAAGGACATTAAATTAAATGGCAAAAGCGAAATCACAAACTCCGAAAGAATACGGCAACGACAGTATCAAAAAACTGAAAGGTGCCGACAGAGTGCGTAAACGCCCTGCGGTTATTTTCGGTTCCGACGGGCTTGAAGGCTGTGAACATTCTGTTTTTGAAATTATTTCCAACTCCATAGACGAAGCACGTGAAGGTTACGGCAAAAAAATCGTCGTAACACGTTTCCTCGATAACTCCGTTGAAGTAAGGGATTACGGCAGAGGTATTCCCGTTGATTATAACAACAGGGAAAAATGCTATAACTGGGAACTCGTTTTCTGCGATCTGTATGCCGGCGGTAAATACGATACAAACGACGGCGGAAGTTACGAGTATTCGCTCGGTCTTAACGGATTGGGTCTTTGTGCTACGCAGTACGCCTCCGAATATATGGAAGCGGAAATCCATACGGGCGGATTTTGTTATGAATTGAATTTCAAATCGGGCAAAATCAACGGTGAAATGAAAAAAACTCCGTATGATAAGAATGATACCGGCTCACGCATCAAATGGCGTCCCGATATGAAAGTCTTTACCGATATCAATATTCCTCTTGAGTTTTATCAAGATATACTCAAACGTCAGTCCGTGGTAAACTCCGGCATTAAGTTCATACTTAAAAATCAGTTGACTCAAACTAAATTCGAAACGTTCGAATATATGTATGAAAACGGCATAGTTGATTATGTCAATGAGTTTGTCGGTGATGACGGGCTTACCGGTGTTCAGTTTTGGCAGGCGGAACGAAAAGGCCGTGACCGTGAGGATAAACCCGAATATAAACTCAAAATGAATATTGCGCTGTGCTTTTCAAATAAAAAGCAACTTAAAGAGTATTATCACAACTCAAGTTTCCTCGAACACGGCGGTGCGCCCGAAAAAGCGGCGAAAAGCGCTTTTGTCGCACAAATCGACTCTTATTTAAAACAAAACGGCAAGTATCTTAAAACCGACCCGAAAATCAATTTCCAAGATGTTGAGGACTGTTTGGTGCTTGTTGTGTCGTCTTTTTCAACACAGACTTCTTACGAGAACCAAACGAAAAAGGCAATCACAAACAAGTTTATTCAAGAGGCGATGACCGAATTTATAAAACATCAGTTGGAAATATACTTCATCGAAAATAAACTCGATGCCGACAAACTTTGTGAGCAGATACTTATAAATATGCGTTCACGTGTTAAAGCGGAAACAACAAGGCTCAACCTCAAAAAAACACTTGCCACATCCAATGATATGACAAGCAGAGTCGAAAAATTCGTTGATTGCCGAAGCAAAGACAAAAACGAAAGAGAAATTTTCATCGTTGAGGGCGATTCGGCGTTGGGTGCCTGTAAACAGGCGAGGGATTCCGCTTTTCAGGCGGTTATTCCCGTAAGAGGTAAAATACTCAACTGTTTAAAATGCGACTATAACCGCATATTTAAGAGCGAAATCATAGTCGATTTGATTAAGGTGTTGGGGTGCGGTGTTGAAGTTTCGACGAAATCGAACAAGGAACTTTCGCTTTTTAACCTTGAAAACCTAAGGTGGAACAAAGTTATCATTTGTACCGATGCCGATGTCGACGGATTCCACATCAGAACGCTTATTCTTACAATGATTTACCGCCTTATGCCCACGCTTATTAAAGAGGGCAAAGTTTATATAGCGGAGTCACCGCTTTATGAAATAAACTCCAAAGGCGAAACGTGGTTTGCGTATACCGAAAAAGAAAAAACCGACGTGCTTAACGAAATCGGTGATGCGAAGTATACGTTGCAACGTTCAAAAGGTCTCGGTGAAAACGACCCCGATATGATGTGGCTTACTACAATGAACCCGAAAACACGCAGATTGATAAAAGTCGATGCCGAAGGAATGGAAGATTTGATTTCCGAAAAATTCGAACTGTTTTTGGGCGATAATCTTCAGGATAGAAAAGAGTATATAGCGGAAAACGGTCATCGTTATCTTGACCTTGCCGATATATCGTAACAGGAGAAGTTTATGGCAAGAAAAAAGAAAGTATCCCCGACTGCAACAGAAGAAACCGCAAAGGCAAATATTGTCGGTGCGGGCGAAGTTGTAACCCAAGATATTACGGGCACATTGGAAACGAACTTTATGCCGTATGCTATGAGTGTTATCGTTTCACGTGCGATTCCCGAAATAGACGGCTTTAAACCGTCACACAGAAAACTCCTTTATACTATGTATAAAATGGGGCTGATAACAGGCGGAAGAATAAAATCCGCAAATATCGTCGGCAGAACCATGCAACTCAACCCTCACGGCGACAGTGCAATTTACGAAACGATGGTGCGTTTATCGAAGGGTAACGAAACACTCTTGCATCCGTATGTAGACAGCAAAGGCAACTTCGGTAAAGCGTATTCGAAAAATATGGTCTACGCCGCCTCACGTTATACGGAGGCAAAACTTGAAAGTATCTGCTCCGAACTTTTTGCGGATATCGATAAAGATACAGTCGATTTTGTCGATAACTACGACAGCACAATGAAAGAACCGACACTTTTGCCCGTTTCTTTTCCGAGTATCCTTGTTAATATGAACAGCGGTATTGCCGTCGGTATGGCGAGTAATATATGTTCGTTTAACTTGCGTGAACTTTGCGAAACAACAATAGGACTTATTAAAAATCCCGACTATGATGTTTTCGAAACGTTGAAAGCACCCGATTTTATCGGTGGCGGTCAAATCGTTTACGACAGAACGGCTCTTGAGGAAATTTATTCGACGGGCAGAGGTTCGTTGAAAATCAGAGCGAGGTATTCATACGATAAGTCCAACAACTGCATAGATATTACCGAAATCCCCGCAACGACAACTTGCGAGGCGATTATCGAAAAAATAATCGAAAAAGCAAAGGCGGGCGCACTCAAAGAAATAAGCGATATCCGTGACGAAACCGATAAAACGGGTCTTAAAATCACAATAGATCTCAAACGTGGAACGGATCCCGAAAAACTTATGAAACGTCTTTATAAAATGACACCTTTGGAGGATGCGTTCAGCGCCAACTTCAATGTGCTTGTTGCGGGCGTTCCGAGGGTGATGGGCGTTGCCGAAATCCTCAACGAGTGGATTGCATTCCGCACGGAATGTGTCAGAAGGCGAGTGTATTTCGATTTAACAAAAGCGAAAGAACGCCTCCACAAACTTTTGGGTCTTAAAAAGATTCTTCTCGACATCGACAAGGCGATTAAAATAGTCCGTGAAACCGAAGAAGAAGCCGAGGTTGTTCCGAATCTTATGATCGGCTTCGGTATTGATGAAATTCAAGCCGAATATGTTGCCGAAATAAAACTTCGTCATCTTAACCGTGAATATATCCTCAAACGGATTTCCGATGTTGACGAATTGACGAAATACATCGAAGATATGGAGGATATCCTCAGCAGTAAATCGAAAATCAAAAAAATAATAGTCGACGAACTTACCGATATCGCAAAAAAATACGGTAAAGAACGCAGAAGCGAGATTATTTACGATACGGACAGCGAAGAAGTTATTGTTGAAGAAATTCCCGATTACGAAGTAAACCTTTTCTTCACCCGTGACGGCTATTTTAAGAAAATCACGCCTCTTTCATTGCGTATGAGCGGTGAACAGAAATTGAAAGAAAACGACGAAATCGTGGCGGCGGTAAATTCGAGAAATTCGGCTGAACTTCTTTTCTTTACCGATCGCTGTCAGGTGTATAAAGCAAAAGCAAGCGATTTTGTCGACACAAAGGCGAGTGCCTTGGGCGATTTTGTGCCGTCTGTGTTGGGCTTCGATAAAGACGAAAAACCCGTCTATATGGCTGTTACATCGGATTATAAGGGGTATATGCTTTTCGTTTTCGAAAACGGCAAAGCGGCAAAGGTAAGCATGGAGTCGTATGCCACAAAAACCAACCGTAAAAAGTTGATAAAGGCATACAGCGACAAATCACCGCTTGTGTCGGCTATGTATATTACGGAAGATACCGAAGTCGCAGTCGTTTCAACAGCGGGCAGAACGTTGCTTGTGAATACCGGCGCAATATCGGTAAAAACAACGAAAGACACCGCCGGCGTTAATGTTATGACGCTCAAAAAGTATCACACGGTTCAAAGTGTCAGACTGTATAAAGAAGGGGAGTTCGCAAAACCTCACCGATACAGAACAAAAACACTTCCCGCGGCGGGGGCACTTTTGAGTGCGGAGGATACAGCCGAACAGTTAACATTGGAATAAACGGAATGCAAGTCTAAAGTCTTGTTTTCGCTCAGGTATTCCGTTCTGCGGTTTTTATTCCCATCAAAAACAACAGGCTGTAAAAACTCACGTTTTTACAGCCTCGGCGAACAAAGATTTTTAAACGGCATTTGTAAATAGCCATAGGCTGTATAACACATAAACACAATGCCGATGCAAACGCTTTAAAGGTCGTTTATCCGCCGACATTATAATGCCCGAAAATCACAAAAATAACCGTGAAAAAAGTTTTTTAAAAATTTTTCAAAAAAATAAAAAAAAGACTTGCATTTTTCATAACAGTGTGGTAATATATCTAGGCGTTGTGAATATGACTGATTTCCAAATCGAAAGGAAAGTATATATATGGAGTGGTATCAATATCTTATCGGTGCTGTTCTTATTCTTTCATCAATAATCATCGTCGTTGTTGTAATGCTTCAGCAAAGTCAACAGCAAGGTCTTTCCGGTGCGATTGCCGGTGGCTCCGACACTTTCTTTGATAAGAATAAAGGCCGCACGATTGAGTCTAAACTCGCCAAAATCACAAAAATCGTTTCGGCAATCTTCTTTGTCGTTTCGCTTGGTGCAACTGTTTTGTTTGCATTCATAAAATAAAATATAACCCTGTTTTTCGGGGTTTATATATGAGTTATTAGCTCAGTAGGCAGAGCACCTGCCTTTTAAGCAGGGTGTCCGGGGTTCGAATCCCCGATAACTCACCACCGAAATCCTGTCGACTTTGTCGGCAGGGTTTTGTTATATGTATTCATTTTTAAAGAAATTAACAGGCTGTGAAAAATTTGCGTTTTTCACAGCCTGTGTGTTTTACCGGATAGGAAAAAGATGCTAAACGGAGAATCCGAGCGAAAACAAGATTTTAGCCACCTTGCCGTTTTATGCGGTCTGCGTTTTGCGTTCTTTCACTTTATTGCCCGTTCCAAAACTTCCTGTCAAGACTTCTGTATTGAATTGCTTCGAGGATATGTTCGTTTTCGATGTTTTGCGAAGCGTCTAAATCGGCAATTGTGCGGGCGACTTTCAAAATTTTGTCATAAGCACGAGCCGAAAGACCGAGTCTTTCAAACGATATTTCAAGCGTTTTTGAGGCTTTTTCGGAAAGAATGCAGTATTTCCGTGTTTGAGAAGACGTCATTTTTGCATTACATGAAACGCCGGTGCCTTTAAAACGATCAATTTGAATTTTCCTTGCTTCGTTTACACGAAGGCGTATTTCGGCGGAAGATTCACCGACTTCTGATTTTGATAACTGAGCGTAATCGACCGGCGGAACTTCGATATGTATATCGAGTCGGTCGAGTAAGGGGCCCGAAACTTTGGAAAGATAGCGTGTCGGTGCGCCGGAAGGACAGGTGCAAGTTCTTGTGGGATGGCCGAAATAACCGCACGGACAGGGGTTCATGGCGCAGATAAGCATAACCGAACACGGGTATGTTAAAGCACAAGCGGCACGTGATATTGTGATTGTGCCGTTTTCAATCGGTTGACGTAATACTTCCATTGTATTGCGTGAAAATTCGGGTAATTCATCAAGAAAAAGCACACCGTTATGAGCGAGAGACAGTTCTCCGGGTTTCGGAATCGTACCGCCGCCGGAAAGACCGGCAGGGGATACGGAGTGGTGCGGTGCTCTGAAAGGTCTGTAGTTGATTATCGGGTTTTCTTTTGATAAATGTCCCGAAAGTGAGTAAATTTTCGTTGTTTCAAGTGCCTCGTCGACGGTGATGTCGGGCAATATAGTCGGTATGCGTTTTGCGAGCATACTTTTACCCGAACCGGGAGGGCCTATCATCATAACATTGTGACCGCCCGCCGCGGCAACTTCCAACGCACGTTTAACTTCATACTGACCTTTAACGTCTTTAAAATCGGGCAAAAAATCGGGCAATTCGTAGTGTTTGAACGGCTTTGGTTCAACACGGTTAAGTTTTTGAACATCGTTTATATGGTCAACAAGTTCTTTAAGACTTTTTACGGCGTAAATGTTGATGCCGTCGATTATTGCGCCTTCGTCACCGTTGTCGTAGGGGACATAAATATCACGAAGCCCGTTATCTTTTGCCGCCATAACCATGGGAAGAACGCCTTTAACGGATTTTATTTCACCAGACAGCGACAGTTCGCCTATAAATGCGGCGTTTTTATAATCGCCCATAATCTGCTTCGTTGCGGAAAGAACAGCCACCGCCATAGGCAAATCGTAAACAGAACCTTCCTTTTTTATGTTTGCCGGTGCAAGGTTAAATGTGTAGTGCGAAGTCATGTGCATTTCGAAACCAGAATTGTTGAGTGCGGCGATTATCCTGTCACGTGCTTCGTTCACAGCGGTATCGGGAAGCCCCACAACCTCCATTGAATATTTTCCGTTGCTTATATTGAGTTCGACGTCGATCATATAAGAGTCAAGACCCAATAATCCGACGCTTTTGATTTTTGAAAACATAATTACCCCTCGTTACTTCCGTTTTCTTCCTCTTTTTCGGCTTGTGCGATATTTGTATCGAAAGATATTGGAATATCAACACTTTCAAGAACGGTGTCGTCAACTTCTTCGACGTATAAAGGCGGGTCGAATCTGAATATGCCCGTTTTTATAATCTTGCTTATTATAAGAAGCATAAGAAGTGCGACAATTGAAATAATGCATCCTTCGGTAAGACCTTGAGGCGAGTATTTCAGTTTCACGGTGTGCTCGCCTTTTGTGATTTCAACACCCAAAAGGGCACCGTTGCCGATGTCGTATATTTTGTCGGCGCTCACTTTTTCGCCGTCAATATAAACAGACCAACCTTTGTCGTAGTTAACGGATGTGTAAAGTATTCCGTTGTCGGAAGCGTTTATGTTGCCCTCAATAAGCGTTTCATCGAATTTTGTTATATTGAGGGAGTCGGCTTTTAATTTATTGTAACCTGTTTCGAAAGAGTCTTTGTCAAGTGTTACGCCGTATATATAAAGATATCCGTCTTTCGGCTCTGTGAACGGAGCATATATTTGCACGGTTTCGCCCTTTTTCAAATTTCCCAAATCGAGAATATGCGGTTTTGTATCAACGGGCTGTGCGATTGCCGTGCCGTCGGGAAGCGAAACGGTGATGTTGTCGACATCGTTGTTTGAAGATTTAAAATACAAATATGCATTTCCGTCTTCTTTCGCCGTGAAATCGAACGACAGCGATGCACCTGCGGGTTCGGAAACCGTATACGGATAACAACCGCTTTCGCTGTTTGAAAGGTCTGTACAGTTTATGCCGTTTCCGGAAAGCGAAGTCATTTCCATATCGTTGAAAACGGTATTGATGCCCGTTGACGCACCGAAAAGACCGCTTTGAACCTCAAACGGATTCGGGTTATCGTGTGACCATTGAAGAATACCGTCGTTTACTCTGAATGCTATGGGCAAACTGTAAAGGTTCTCATACGCCGTGTATTTTGCCGCAGAACCGATTTTTTTGTAGAGGTCGGGATTCATTTTCGCTTTTGAACCGGTGTTGTTGTCAACGATATAGTCAAGGGCGAAAAACGCATTGTATATCGGCGTTTGCCTGTTGTAAGTGTAACTGTTTATATAGTTGCTGAACATACCGAGGTGCGACTGCATATTCGAAACTTTTTCGTAAGCCATTGATGAAAATGTCGATATGCCGTTGTAGTAATACCAACACGGATCCATACGTGCCCTCAAATTGGTGAGTTCCATACGGTAATAATCGTTACCTTCGTATTCGTCTATTTTTGATTTGATTTTTTGAAAATTATCGTAATCGCCGACGAAATTCGTTTTTGTTTGATCCATGCTGTAGTTATTTGTGTTGGCAACCGTATATTCGGCACAGGATGAACAAAGAATCAGCGCCGCAGCGGCAATTACGGGGTATTTGTCGTTTTTGAGAATACCCAAAGCGAGGCAATAAATTCCGATGAAGGCAATGCAAATCCACACACCCGTTTCGCTGAAGTTTTTTGAACCTATTTCCTGCACCAGAATCACAAAAGCGACCGTCGCCACGCCGACACCGATAATTTGTCGGTTTGTGTATTCTTTTATATTCTTTATCGTTTTAAAAGCGAGCATCAAAAGTACAAACGAATACATATACGAGAAACGGTAGGGAAGGTCGTTCGGAAAGTGAAAACCGTGCCAAATGTAGTTGAGATAGTTCGTGTAGCAACTTGCGAACATTATGCCCAAAAGCCCGATACTCAAAATTTTCTCTTTTAAAGAAACTTTTTGCGAGAAAATGTATAACGGCACAAGCATAACCGTAAGAATACCGCAATAAACGTTAGGCAACACATCCGTTCCGCTGCTTCTTATGGTGGGGTCTAAATATGCCAAATGGTTGGCAAGAAAATCGAATATCGAAAAATATGTTTTAAATTCCGTCGGCCACGTTCCGGATGTTGCGGAACAGTTCATCAAAATAAAGTATATCGGAATAAGCGCAAAACACGAAAGCAATGCCGAACCGATTGAAGAAAAAGCAAATCTCACGCCGCAGTCGATAAATTTCGAGTTACGCATATTGTTGTAAGCCCAAACGAAAAAACCTTTTAAACCTTTTTCACGCTTTGCGAGTCTTCCGAAGTAGGTGTCGGTAAAATCGAACGTTGCGAAATAATGATATATAAAATATATAACGGAAAAGATACAGACCATATAGCCCATATAGTAGTTTGTAACGAGTGTGAGTGCAAGCGTTACGGTGTAGAGTTTCATTTTGCGTTCGGATATAAGTTTTTCTATACCCAACATCACTAACGGGAACAGATAGAACGCATCGAGCCACATTACATTCCAATAATATGCGATGAAATAACCGCTGCAAGCGTAAAGAACACCGAATGCCGACACAAGAGGCGTTTGTGTTTTGTGCTTTGAAGATATAAAATACGAAAACGTAAACGAAGCGGTCGCCGCTTTAAGAAGAACCATAGCGGAAATGGCTTCGGGCATATTTTTGTGCCCGAACAAAAGCATAACCACCGCAAAAGGCGATGAAAGATAGTTGTAAAAATTACCTAAAAACGAACTTCCGCCACCGGATTTCCACGAATAAAGAAAACTGTCGAGGTTGGCAACTCTTTCATAAAATTCGGCAAACAGCGGGCCGTATTGGTGATAAAGATCCATACGCAAAATCGTGACATTGCCGAACGGCGCCAAATCGTAGCAAAAATACACAACGGTCATTATAGCCGTGGTGCAAGCCGCCGCAAGAAGACAATACCTTATGCCCGTGCATTTTTTAATTAGAGGATTGTTTTTGAGTTTTTCTTTCATTATAATTTCATCCTTCGAGTTTTTGTGCTGTCATACAGAATTTATAATATCATAAGTGCCTATTTCTTTCAATCATTTTAAACTTAATTTTAAAAATGTTTATAATTTCCGTTCTATTTCGGGACAAGTGAAAATAAGTATTTTTTGAAAGGAATGGTAATAATGAGGGAGTTTTTAAACGCAATATCACTTTTGCCCGATAAGTACAAGAATATACTGTCGCATATAAACGAAAACGAGGCAAAAGAAATCAAAGAAATCCGTTTCAGATGTGGCGGTGCGGTAACGCTCAACACGAGGGAAAATATTTATTACATAACCGACAGCGGTTTACCGACGCTGACATTCTGTGACAATGTTTTGAAAACAGACGAACGTGAAATGCAGGAGATAGTATTTATGCTGTCACGAAGGTCGCTTCATACATATCAGGATATGATAGCAAAAGGGTATATTCCGTTGCGTGGCGGTTGCAAAGCCGGTGTCGCGGGCAGAGCGGTTATAAAAAACGGTGTCGTTTATTCCGTTTCGTCGTTTAATTCGGTGAATATAAGGATCTCAAGGGAGTTTTACGGCTGTGCCGAAGATGTGCTTAAAGAAACGGGAGAGTGTACGTCATATATTATTATAGGCCCGCCTCTTTCGGGAAAAACAACGCTCTTGCGTGATTTGTGCCGTCACTATTCGGGAAGAAAAAATCCCGCACCTTTCAAAACCGCTGTAATCGACGAACGTGACGAAATCGCATCACGTTCATTCGGATGCGGTCTTGATGTCGGCGAGCATACCGATGTTTTAACGCTTTATCCGAAAGCGGTCGGAACCGAAATTGCGGTCAGAACTCTGTCGCCCGATATTATAGTGCTTGATGAAATAGGAAGCGAGGAGGAGTCTAAAGCACTTCTTTCCGGTGTAAACAGCGGTGTCGGTTTTATAGCGACGGCACACGGTACATGTTTTGAAGATGTGCTGAGAAGACCGAATATAAAAACACTTGTGAATGCGGGCGTTTTTAAAAAGGCGGTTGTTCTTGAGGGACGTCGAAATCCGTGTAAAGTAAAGGAAACGGTCACTTTATGAAAACGGCTGTTACGGTGTCGGCGGCGTTTCTGCTTTTGGCGGTCGGCGGTTACGATGTTTTAAAGCAAAAACGAAAAACGCTCGCTCTTGATGAAATAGTGCGGTTTATTCTGTTTGTGAAAAGCGAAGTTCACTACCGTGCATCCGATTTCGAAACGCTGATAACATCCGCCTCAAAGCAAAACTACCGATTTATAAACTTCGACGGCTTGAATATTTTGCCCGATGCAATTTCCGACGAAAACATAAAAACGGAGTTTCTTTGTTTTATTAACCGCATCGGAACAACGGATTCATACGGGCAACTTGCCCTGTGCGATGAATATTTGAACCGATTCTCGGAGATTTTGGCGGAACGCAAGCAAAAGGAAAAAAGTAAAACACAAGTCAATGTTGCGTTAAGCGTACTCAGTGCATTGTGTATTATCATTCTTTCCTTATGAGGTGAAAAATGGATATAACGGTACTTTTTAAAATGGTTGCGGTCGGCATAATCGTTGCGATTATGAATCAGTTACTGCAAAAGGCGGGAAAAGAAGAATACACCTTGCTTACCACAATTGCGGGCTTGATTATAGCGCTGATGATGTTTTTGCCTTTTTTACTTGAAGTGAAAGATGAACTTATGTCGGTGATGCAGTTTTGATTGCGTTGAAAATAGCGGTGCTGACGATAGCCGGAGTTATAATGCTTGTTATTTTAAAAAATAATATGTCTTCGTTTTCGGCTTTGGCTGAAATCACGTTGATTATAATTATATTATTGACGGTAACACCGCAGATAAAAGAACTTATTCGGGCTTTGGAAACATTCAATCTTACGGAAAACATCAGCGGCGAAGCGATAAAAATTATGATGAAAATTTTTGCGATATTGACAGTCGGGGCAATAACGTCGGATGTGTGTCGGGATAACGGACAAAACGCCGTTGCCGATACGGTAGAACTCACCGTGAAAATACTTGCCGTGTCATGCGCACTGCCTGTTTTTACGGCAATTATCACGGTTGCTTCGTCGTTTTTAAACAGGTGAATAAATGAAAAGAAAGTCAAAAATATTTTATACCGTTGCGGTGACACTTGTGTTTTTGTTTGCACTTCAAATTTCTTCCTGTGCGTTGGAACCGAATATCGATCGCTATTCCGATGAGTTCGACTTAAGTACGGTCGTGTCGGCGGTCGACGGCGACACCTTGCGTATTTTGGAGGAAATCGGTATCACCGAAATAAGTTACGAAAGCATCTTTTCCGTTGAACCCGCAAAAGTGTTTAAAGCGCTTTTTGATATGGTTTCAACGGCTCTTAAAGAGCCGTTACGCTTCGCTTTGATAAGTGTCGGCGTTATGATGATCACCGCTCTTTTGGGTTCGATGCTTGAGTCTTCCGAAAGTGTTTCGCTTGTCGGCGGTTCGGTAATCGCCTTGAGTGCCGCCGTACCGGTTGCCGAAATCGTGACGACTTCTTTTTCCGTGCTTGAAACGTTGGGCGTGTTTACAACCGCTTTTTCGGGCGTTTTTTGTGCCGTCGTTTCATCAGCGGGGAATATTACAGCCGGTGTCACGCATTCCGCCTTGACGGTGTTCTCAAATGCACTCTTTTCGGGACTTCTATCGGAGTTTTGCCGACCTGTTGTCAGCGCAATGTGTTCGCTGGGATTCCTTTCGTGTTTCGATATGTTCGATTTCAGCATACGTTTTTCGGGAATCGTAAAGAAAATATATGTGTTTTTTATGAGTTTTATCGGAACTGTTTTTTCGGGGATCATAACCGTAAAAGGTGTTTTAAGTGACGGTGTTGATTCGCTCACCGCAAAAAGCATAAGGTTTGTTGTCGGGCGAAGTCTTCCCGTGGTCGGCGGGACTGTCAGCGAAACATATTCGGCGTTGGTTTCGAGCCTTACGCTGATAAAAAACACGGTCGGTATTTTCGGCATTATAACCGTTATTGTAACTGTTTTGCCGACTCTTATCGATTTGCTTATGTGGATACTGACTCTTGAAATTTCAATATCCGTGTCGGAATCGTTCGGTACGGGCAAAGCGTTGGGAATGCTTAATGTGTTAAAAGATACTTTGGTTTTGCTTGTCGCAACGGTCATTATTGTCGCAACGATTTTTATAGTTTCCGTCGGCGTTGTGATAGCGGTAAAAGGCGGTGCGGTATGAGTGAAACGGTAAAAACTGTTTTTGTGAATTACATTGCGTGTGCTTTGTTGGGCGGTCTTTTGGAATATGCGTCTCCGAAAAACGTGCGAAAAACTTTACGCATTGCTGTTGTTTCGGTTGTGCTTGCAACGTCCGTGTCACCGCTTTTGAAAACCGATTTTTCACTTCCCGATATCGGCAACACAGCCGATGTGAGCGAAAATGCCGTTTACGATGCCTTGATGCACACTTCGAATACAGCCGAAAAAAAGATTTATAACGAGATGTGCGATATACTCATAAATTTGGGTATTGATGAATATGAAATATATGTAAAGACAACTGCCGAAAAGGAAGAATATACGGTTTATCTTGAAGAAATTAAAATACAGATCCCCGAAGAATATTCGGAAAAAATACCGCAAATTCAACGATCCGTTGATGAAGAATATAAAGAGGTTTTGGTTGTGGAAAAGTTGGTGGATAAATGAGCGAAATGCTGAAACGCATAAGAAGTTTTAAGTTTTCAAAAAAGAATATTGTGCTTTCGGTGTCGGCTTTTGCGGTGTTGATTGTTCTTTTGTTCGGGGAGTTTGTGTCGGCGGACTCAACGGAACACGCCGATATCAAAAACACTTCGGTATACTCAGAGCAGTACATCGAAAAAACAGAGAAAGAACTTGAAACGCTGTTAAGCAAAATCAACGGTGCGGGAAAGGTCAAGGTGATGGTGACCCTTGAAAGTTGTTACGAGAACGTTTACGCAAAAGGGTATTCAACAAAAAGCGAACAAGATGAAATCAACGATAAAAACGAAATGACCGAAGAATACATAATCGTAAAAAACGGCTCTAATAACGAGGAATGCCTTGTTGTGAAAGTTTACGAACCTACCGTGAAAGGTGTGGCGATAGTTGCGGAGGGAGCTGATAACGTCAATGTAAAAGTTGCAATAACACAGACGGTTTGTTCGCTGTTCGGCATAAGCAGTGCGAAAGTGTCTGTCGAAAAAATGATGAGTTAAAAAGGGTGATATATTTATGAATTTAATTGTTAAAAGAAGACAACTTATTCTTGCGACGCTTGTGGTTGCGTTGGGTGCGGCTGTTTTCGTGAATTGGTATTATACCGGCAACAACTCGCTCAAAAAAAGCGAAGAAACAACGGGTAGTGAGTATGTTCAAAACCTCGGCGAGGCAAAATACGTTAACGCCGGAGCGGACACCGCCGATTACTTTACAACAGTGAAACTTAACAGACAAAAGTCACGTGATGAGGCACTCGACAAACTCAACACATCTTTAAAGAGTGCAAAAACAGGGAGCGAAGAAGCCAAAAATATAACGGCTTCCATTGATAAACTGACCTCGCAAATCAAACAGGAAAATGATATCGAATCCCTTATAACCGCAAAAATATCGGGCGGATGCGTTGTTGTGATAAACGACGGCTCGGTTCAGGTCGTTGTAAAAAAAGGTGCGCTGAACGAGGATTCGGCACTTCAAATTACCGATATAGTAACCGCCAACACAAAAACGGATGCATCGGCGGTAAAAATAACCGAATCAACATAAAATAACGGGGCTGTAAAAAACTTGAGTTTTTTACAGCCCCGTTGAATTTTTTAATTGCCACCGTTAGGTGCATTGTTAATGATTTTGAGTATATTGTTGCGGAATATATCCTCTAACTCGTTTTCGGAAAATCCGAGGGAAAGCAGGTATTCCGTTTCGTCTTTTGCGGGCCACATCGGAAAATCCGTGCCGAAAATGACTTTGTCCGTTCCGTATGTTTCGATTATCGCTTTTGCATCTTCCTTTTTCAAGGCATAAAAAGACGATGAAGTGTCAACATAAAAATTTTTGAATTTCGAAAGTTTTTCGGCCGCTTCTTTCCAAACAGACCAACCGCCGAGGTGCGCACCGATGACAACAAGGTCGGGGAACCGCTCCAAAACAGGTGCGACTCTGTTTGGGTTTGAGTTGTCAAAGCGTGAGTCACCCGTGTGAAGAAGCACGGGAAGGTGTTTCTTTTCGCAAACTTCGAATATTTTAAGACTTTCGGGACTGTCGATTTTAAAGTTTTGAATATCGGGATGAAGTTTTACCCCGCAAAGCCCCGAAGCGATTATGAAATCGGCATCTTCTTCGTGATTTTCGCAGTCGGGGTGCATTGCCCCGAACCCTATAAATTTATCGGGATGAAGCGAAACCTCCGTTGCGATGTATTCGTTTATGCTTTTTACCTGATGTGCGGTGGTTGCAACCGAATTGACAACACATTTGTAAATATTCCGTTCTCTGCATTGCGCCAAAAGTGTTCGGACATTTCCGACGTAATCGGAAGTATTGTAGCCTGCCTCGGAAATGCCGTAAAACCTATCGGTACTTTTGGTGGCTTTTTCGGCTATTCTGTCGGGGAATATATGACAGTGAGCATCAATTATTTTGTAATCTTTCATTTTTATAACCCGGATTCCGTTTGAAATATCCGAAAGTTATGCCGTTTCAACGCTGTTGGCTTTTTGAAGTCCGTATTTTTCCACGGCATCCTCACGCATTTTGTATTTGAGTATTTTGCCGGCGGCGTTCATGGGGAAACTCTTAACGAAATCAACATATTTGGGCACTTTGTGTTTTGCCATGTTATCCATAATATATTGCTTCATTTCGGCCTCGGTCATTTCTTCGCCGTCTTTGAGGATTATGCATGCGCAAATTTCCTCGCCGTACTGTTCATCGGGCACACCGATAACCTGAACATCGGAAACTTTCGGATGAGTGTAAATAAATTCTTCGATTTCTTTGGGATAAATGTTTTCACCGCCACGGATGATCATATCTTTAAGCCGTCCCGTGATACGGTAGTTGCCGTCTTTTGTTTTGCAGGCAAGGTCGCCCGTGTGAAGCCAACCGTCTTTGTCGATAGCGGAGGCTGTTGCTTTCGGCATTTTGTAGTAGCCTTTCATAATGTTGTAGCCACGTGCGACAAACTCACCGGTTACTTCGTCGGGACAATCTTCGCCTGTTTCGGGGTCAACGATTTTGCATTCGATTTCGGGGAGAGCCCTGCCGACCGTTGCAACACGAACTTCCAACGGGTCATCGGTTGAACTCATTGTGCAACCGGGCGATGCTTCCGTTTGACCGTAAACTATTGTTATTTCACGCATATTCATTTTTTCGACAACGTCTTTCATTGCCGAAATGGGGCAGGGACTTCCCGCCATAATACCCGTTCTCATATATGAAAAATCGGTTTTTTCAAAGTCGGGGTGTTCAAGAAGTGCAATAAACATTGTGGGAACACCGTGGAAAGCGGTAATGCGTTCGTTGTTTATGCAGGCGAGCGACGGCTTCGGTGAAAAATAGGGCAGGGGGTAAACCGTGCCGCCGTGAGTCATTGTGGCGGTCATGGCGAGAACCATTCCGAAGCAGTGGAACATCGGCACTTGAATCATCATTCGGTCGGCTGTTGAAAGATCCATTCGGTCGCCGATGTTTTTGCCGTTGTTTACGATGTTGTAATGTGTGAGCATAACGCCTTTGGGGAATCCCGTTGTGCCGGATGTATATTGCATATTGCAAACGTCGTTTACATCAACTTCGGCGGCAAGCCTGTAAACTTCCTCAACGGGAACTTCGTTTGCCCGTGTCATGGCTTCATCCCATGAGAGACAGCCTTTTTTCTTGAAACCGACTGTAATTACGTTACGCAGGAACGGTAATTTTTTGCTGTGAAGGGGTTGACCCGGAACGGTGTTTTCAAGTTCGGGACAAAGTTTGCCGATAATCTCGTCGTAGTTCGAGTCACGGTAACCGTCAATCATAATGAGGGTGTGAGTGTCGGACTGCTTGAGAAGATACTCCGCTTCCGCAATTTTATAAGCCGTGTTCATTGTGACGAGAACGGCACCGATTTTTGTAGCCGCCCAAAACGCAATGTACCATTGAGGCACGTTTGTTGCCCAAACTGTTATGTGACTGCCGGGTTTTACGCCCATAGCGAGAAACGCTCTGCAACATTCGTCAACATCGTCACGGAATTGCGAATATGTTCTTGTGTAATCGAGAGTTGTGTATTTAAAGGCGTATTGGTCGGGGAATTCTTCGACCATTTTGTCAAGAACATCGGAAAAAGTCGCCTCGATAAGAGTTTCTTTCTTCCAAACATAGTTGCCCGTGTGGGTCTTGTTCCAAAAAAGAGTTTTCTTTGCTCTTGAGGTGTTCCCGAAACGTGCCATATAACTGACATAATGCGAAAAGATTATTTCCATATCGTCAAGTTCGGGCATCCATTTGGGGTCCCATTCAATAGAGGTGTAGCCGTTATAGTTAACGGATGTGAGCGAAAGAACAACTTCTTCAATCGGAAGTTCGCCCTCACCTATAAGACAGTAGTTGAGTTTTCCGTCTTCGTTTACGGCGTCTTTTATGATGACGTGTTTTACGTTTGCGCCGAGGTTTTTGATTGTTGTTTCGGGGTCTTCGCCACCCAAAAAGAAAGTTGAATAAGCATCCCAAAGTGCGGCAAGACTGTCACACGAAAACGTGTTGATAACTTCAGTGAGTTTACCGGTATCCGCAAAAACACCGGCTGTTTGCAAAATGACCGTAACATTTGATTTTTCCGCTTTCGGAATGATTTCGGAAAGTACGGAAATAACGTTTTGCTTTTGCGTTTCAAAGTCCGCACCGGTGTCGTTTGCTTTGATGCGAACATAAGGGATGTGAAGGTTTTCCGCAATTTCAAGACATTTTTCGACTTCTTTCAAAAACGCTTCTCTGCATTCGGGCGCTGCGGGGTTTTCGAGCGTGTCTATACAGGGAATCCTCAAGTTTTTTTCATACATATTGCGAACGGTAGCCTGTGCCGAAGTCGAATAAAAGGCACCGCCCTTGTCGGAAAAAGAAGGATTGCCGATGTTATGAAGTTCGATACCGTTAAAGTTTTGCTCGTATGCGATACGGCAAAAATCCTCCCAAGAATATCCGTGCCAACCTTTCGTTGAAAAAGAAATCTTCATACTCAGTTCTCCTCAAAAATAATTTTGTTAATAGCGTTGATGTAGGCTTTTATGCTGGCACCGATGATGTCGGTGGAAATGCCTTTGCCGGCGTAAAGTTTGCCTTGCGAACGAAGTCTGACGATTGCCGAACCGACCGCTTCACGGCCTTCGGTAACCGATTGAATTTGGAAATCGTCAAGTTCATAATGGTGACCGAGAATTTGCTCGATCGATTTGAATGCGGCATCGATAGGGCCGTCACCGATTGCTATAGCGCTTTTTTCTTCGCCGTCTTTTTCAAGGACTATCTGTGCGGAGGAATTTATGATGTTACCGGAGTTGATAACATAACTGACGATTTTGTAAGAGGGCGTAACCTGAAGTGCGCTTGTCGCGACGATCGCATCGAGTTCTTTGTTCGAAACGGGCTTTTTCGCCGCCAAAGATTTGAATGCTTCGAAAACTTTGGCATTGTCGTCTTCCGACAGGTCGTATCCGAGTTTTTTAACGGCTTCACCGACCGTTTTCGCATCGTCGTTTTCGGTAAGATTAAATTCCGAGTAAGGAACCGTTACGGTTTCGGAAACATTCGAAACGGATTTTCCGTCGGTTATTTTCGCAACCTGCGAAACAATTCTCAAAAATTCGGTGTAGTTGAGCGAGGCAAATATGCCGAGTCTGTCACCGCTGTTTCTGATAATATTCGAAACCGTTACGATGGATGCTATATTGAGGTCACCGGATGTGCATTTGATTTCGCCGGCACCGGCGGTAACCGCAAGCATCGACGATGCCGCCGCACAGCCGTTTGTGTCCTCGCACATAATACCGAGAGAAACATTTTCGAGTTCGGGTATTCTTTTTTTGAGATCTTTGATAAATTCCGCAAAAGCATCGGGGAGCATAGATGCTTCGCTGTCGCAAATTGTTACGGTTTTCGCACCGCATTCGATAGCCGTTTTGATTGATGCATCGAGAACTTCTTGTTCCGCTCTTGTCGCGTCGAGTGCGGTGAACTCAACATCCTCGCAAAGTGAATGTGCTTTTGTGATAAGTTCTTTGATAAGTTCAAGCATCTTCGGTGCTTTTTTGTGACAGACATATTCCATTTGAACGGGTGAAAGGGGGAGTGCAACGCAAAGACGGGGATTGGATGCGTTTGAAATCGCTTTCCACGAAGCCTCGACACTTTCGGTCGTCATGCCCGTGCAAACGCTCATAATACTGTTTTTGAGGAAAGCACACACCGTTTTTAAAAGGAGAGTATCCGTTTTTTCGTTTTCGATAGCGGGAAATTCAATAACATCGACTTTGGCACTTTCAAGAAGTCTTGCAATTTCGACTTTTTCTTTGAAACTCAACGCTGCATCTTTGCTTTGCGATTTGAGTACGATCGTGCGGTCTGCGGTCAAAATTTTTCTCATTTTGCTCATCCTTTCGTTAAAAGCGAGTAATATAATGTAATATTCAATAACGGCACGGGGTAATAAAAAACCTGAGGTCAAAAACAATTGACCTCAGGGACGAATCTGAAAATCCGCGGTACCACCCCGGTTACTGCAAAAGCAGTCACTCTTTAAGGCTCCAATAAGCCTGTAGCCATGGTAACGGGGCTGCCGTAGTTTCTTACACGCCGTGGCGGTTGGGAAACTCTGCTCCGGAACGAGACCGAGTTTTTGCAACACGTTGACTCACAGCAACCGTCAACTCTCTGAAGTGCAAAGCCAAAAACACGTAATTCCTTCATCGCATTTATGAATATGTGAGAAATGATAACACGCTTTTTTAACTTTGTCAACACCGATTTTTGATTTTTTAAAAAATTTTGAAAAAAATTCGATTTTATGCCGAAAAAACTATTGACACCGAAAATAAAGTGTGTTATTCTTGTGGAAATTGAAAATATCACAAATAAAAGCGATGACGAAGACGGTCGAAATTAACAACTTTCAGAGAGTCGGCGGTTGCTGTGAGCCGGCAGTTCGTTTCTTTCATTGACTTATCCCTTCCGAGCCGAAGGTCCGAAAGATTTTTATCGAGTAGACACCTCCCGAGAATGCTGCGTTAGTGCAACGGAGTTGATTGACTCCTAAAGTGGCAATATCATTATTGCAATTTGAGTGGTACCGCGGATTTTAATTCGTCTCAAAATAAAGTGTTTACACTTTGTTTTGGGGCTTTTTTATTTGTGCGTTTTTGATGTCTTTTTTGAAAGGATGAAAAGTTATGGTCGACAATTCGGTAACAAACAAACTGGCGGAGGTTGCACAGCGTATATCGGAACTTTGCAACATTTACGGCTTTTCCGACGGGCAAATGGCAGAAAAAACGGGAGTAACACCCGAAGAATACCGTTCTTATTTAGAAGGTAAAGACGATATGCCTTTTGCTTTCGTTCACAAATGTGCGATTGCATTCGGCGTTGAAATCACCGACTTGCTTGAAGGTCAAAGTGCAAAACTTTCCACCTATAATGTCACACGTCGCGGTGAGGGAATAACAACCGCCAACGAGGAAGGCATTCTTATTCAAAACCTTGCGCCCAACTTCAAAAAGAAACTCGCCAACCCCTATTGGGTAAAATATGAATATTCGAGCGAACTTCAGTCAAAACCCATTGAAGTTACAACGCATTCGGGTCAGGAGTTTGACCTTGTTATAAAAGGTACGCTTAAAGTCCAAATAGGCGACCGTGTTGAGGTGCTTCACGAAGGCGACAGCATTTATTATAAAAGTTCGACACCTCACGGGATGATTGCCGTTGAGGGTGAGGATTGTCTTTTCCTTGCGATGATTATGGCTGAAGACGAAACCGTCGCCGAGGAGCATATGAGTACGGTAACCGCTAACAGGGAACCTGCCGAAATACCGCTCGTCTGCAACAAGTTTATTTCAACCACCGTTGACGAAAAAGGCGTTTGTGACAGCATAAAATTCCACAACGAGGATAAATTTAACTTCGCTTTCGATATAATCGACGAGTTGGGCAGACGTTATCCCGATAAACTCGCAATGCTTCACATATCGAACGATTTTACCGAACGTCGCTTTACATTTAAAGATATTAAAGAGGCATCGTCACAGGCAGCAAACTATTTTAAATCATTGGGCATAAAAAAAGGTGACAGAGTCCTTCTTGTTTTGAAAAGGAATTATCAGTTCTGGATTGCGATTCTCGGTCTGCACAAACTCGGTGCGGTTGCGATACCCGCAACAAATCAACTTGTTGTGCACGATTACGAGTACAGGTTCAATTCCGCCGGTGTTACCGCTGTTATCGCCACCGCCGACGGTATGGCGACCGATAATATCGATGAGGCTCAAAAAAATTCACCGACTTTAAAAACAAAAATAGTTGCCAACGGCAATAAAGACGGTTGGCATAATTTCGATGAAGAATTTTCGCTTTTCAGCCGTCGCTTTGTCCGTGATGAAAACAGCGCTTGCGGTAACGACCCGCTCATAATGTTCTTTACATCCGGCACAACGGGATATCCCAAAATCGCCGTTCACAGCCACAAATATCCTTTGGGACATTTCATCACCGCAAAGTATTGGCACTGTGTTGAGCGTGACGGAATGCACTTTACTATTTCCGAAACAGGCTGGGGAAAAGCGCTCTGGGGCAAACTTTACGGTCAGTGGCTTTGCGAGGGTGCGGTGTTTGTATATGATTTCGACCGTTTCGACGCTTCAAAAATTCTTCCGATGTTTGCGAAATACAACATCACAACCTTCTGCGCACCGCCCACAATGTACAGAATGCTTATTAAACAGGATATATCACAGTATGACCTTTCTTCGATAAAACACGCCACAACAGCGGGCGAGGCGTTGAATCCGGAAGTATTTAAACAGTTTAAAAAGGCAACCGGTTTGAGTGTGCACGAGGGCTTCGGTCAAACGGAAACAACGCTTTCCGTAGCGAACCTTAAAGGCACACCGATTAAAATAGGCGCAATGGGTAAACCCACACCGCTTTACGATATCGATATCGTCGATCCCGACGGCAATTCCGTTGCCGACGGCGAAACCGGTGAAATAGTTGTTCACACCGAAAACGGTGACCCGTGCGGACTTTTCCTCGGTTATTATAACGACGAGGAAAAAACAAAAGAAGTTTACCACGACGGGCTCTATCACACGGGCGATACCGCTTGGCGTGATGAAGACGGCTATTTATGGTATGTCGGTCGTGTCGACGATGTCATCAAATCGTCGGGCTACCGCATAGGGCCTTTCGAAATCGAAAACGTCATTATGGAACTTCCCTATGTTCTTGAGTGCGGTGTTTCGGCTGCACCCGATGAGGTGAGGGGTCAAGTCGTTAAAGCGAGCATCGTTCTTACTCAGGGCACCGAAGGAACGGAAGAACTGAAAAAAGAAATTCAAGATTACGTTAAGAAAAACACCGCTCCTTACAAATATCCCCGTATAGTTGTGTTTAAAGATGAACTTCCCAAAACCATCAGCGGTAAAATTATAAGAAACAAACTGTAATTTGACGGAAAATCGAATAAAATTATATGTCTGCTATTGACAAAATCGTGCAGATGTGGTATCTTTGAGGAAATTGAATAAAAAGGCGTTGAAGAAAAGGGCACGGTTAATTCACCTTGCAGAGAAGTGGCGGTTGGTGTAAGCCACAGGTTGTGTGACCGATGTTTGTAGTTTCCGAGCCGGGAGGAAGAAAGGCTTTGCTCAGTAGAACCTCTCCGTGATTGCTGCGTGAATGCATAGGGGTTGTTTGACCTTGAGAGGCAGTTTTTTACTGCAATTTGAGTGGTACCGCGGGTATAATAAATGTTTATTACTCGTCTCAAAGATTATCTTTGGGACGAGTTCTTGTTTTTTCGTCCCGTCAATTACAGGAGGAACATTATGGAAAAAATCACCGGCCTTGATTACAAAATCAAGGAAATGGCAGCACGTATTAAAGAACTTCGTGAAATCGAAAATTTAAGCATCGCCGAAATGGCTGTTAAAACGGGCGTCGACGAAAGCGAATATCTTGCCTGTGAAAACGGCGAAAGCGACCTTAACTTTGCGTTTATTTACCGTTGCGCACTCGCCTTCAGCGTTGACGTAACAAGCATAATCGAGGGGCACAGCCCCAAACTTTCAAACTATGTTTTCACAAAAGCGGGCAACGGTCAAAAAATCGAAAAAGCCCACGGTATGACTTACTACAACCTTGCCGCTTCTTTCAAAAACAGAATTGCCGAACCGCTTTTCGTTTGCAGTACATACGATGAAGAAAAGCAACACAGCGACATTGAACTTACCACCCACGCAGGGCAGGAAGTTGATATTGTTATCGACGGTAAACTTAAAGTCCAAGTCGGCGAACACTACGAAATTTTGGAAGCGGGCGACAGTATTTATTACGACAGTTCAACGCCTCACGGAATGATAGCCGTTGACGGCAAAGACTGTACGTTTTATGCTCTTGTTCTCAACCCCACGGGCGAACCGATTCCGGAACTCGCACACGTTCAAACTTTAAGAGATACAAGGTCTTCTCACAAAGACACCAAAGACCGTATCTACCGCAACTTCATAGATGTTGAGGAAGATGCTAACGGAACGCCTGTTAAGATTAGTTTCAAAAATACCGAAAACTTCAATTTTGCGTTTGACCTTATTGACGCCCTTGCCGACAAAGAACCCGAAAAACTTGCAATGTTGCATGTTGCGGGCGACAAAACAGAACGGCGTTTCACATTTAAAGATATGAAAAAAGCCTCCAATCAGGCGGCTAACTATTTCAAATCATTGGGCATAAAAAAAGGCGACAGGGTAATGCTTATCCTCAAACGCCATTACCAATATTGGTTTGCGATGTTGGGTCTTAACAAACTCGGCGCCGTCGCAATTCCCGCTCCCAATCAACTTTTGGAGCATGACCTCGAATACCGCTTCAATGCGGCGGGGGTAAAAGCGATTCTTTGCACAACAGACGGTGATACAGCCAACCAAGTTGATATGGCGGCGGCAAAAAGCCCGAACCTCGAAATTAAAATTTCGGTCGGCGGTTCACGTGACGGTTGGCGTAATTATGACGAGGAAAGCGTACTTTTCAGTTCTCATTACGAAAGAACCGCTCAATCGCCCGGCGGTGATGACTCAATGCTTATGTTCTTTACATCGGGCACAACGGGTTATCCGAAAATCGCCGTTCATAATTACAAATACGCTCTCGGTCACTTCCACACCGCCAAATATTGGCACAATGTTGACCCCGACGGGCTTCATTTCACAATATCCGACACCGGTTGGGCAAAAGCGATGTGGGGCAAACTTTACGGTCAATGGCTTTGCGAAGCACCTTTGTTTGTTTACGATTTTGACCGTTTCGATGCGGCGGATATTCTTCCGATGTTCGCAAAATACCAAATAACAACGTTCTGTGCGCCTCCCACAATGCTCAGAATGATGATAAAACAAGATATTTCAAAATACGATTTCAGTTCGGTTAAGCATATGACAACGGCGGGCGAGGCACTCAACCCCGAAGTTTACCGTCAGTTTGAAAAAGCAACCGGACTCAGAATACTTGAAGGCTTCGGTCAAACCGAAAGCACGATGATTATCGGTAATATGACCGGCGCACCGCACAAAATCGGCTCAATGGGTAAACCCGCTCCGATTTATGACGTTTGCCTTCTCGACGGCGACGGCAATCCCGTTAAAGCCGGTGAAAACGGCGAAATCGTTGTTAATGTTAAAAACGGTGCACCTTGCGGGCTCTTTACGGGATATTACCGTGACGAAGTCAAAACCGCCGAGGTTTGGCACGACGGCTATTACCACACGGGCGACGTCGCTTGGATGGACGAAGACGGTTTCTACTGGTATGTCGGCCGTGTCGACGATGTTATCAAGTCGTCGGGCTACCGCATAGGGCCTTTTGAAATTGAAAGCGTTATTATGGAACTTCCTTACGTTCTTGAGTGTGGCGTTTCGGCGGCACCCGATGAAGTGCGAGGTCAGGTTGTTAAAGCAAGCATCGTGCTTGTTGACGGCACCGAAGGTACGGAAGAACTGAAAAAAGAAATTCAGCAATACGTTAAAGAACGCACCGCACCGTACAAATATCCGCGAATCGTTGTGTTTAAAAAGGAATTGCCTAAGACAACCAGTGGCAAAATCCAACGCAACAAGCTTTGATAAATTGCGAATCACGGCCCTTACTCACCTCGCAGTACCTTCGTACAGCGTCGGTTCGTAAAAACCGTGCTTCATCAATTTCTCTGTGCTTGTTACAGGGGTGGTACAAAATGTTGTTTGTTGTGTTTTTGCAATTTTGACAATGCGAATCGCAGACCTTACTCACCTCGCAGTACCTTCGTACA
>CAYPAB010000021.1:22539-28679 GCA_964408605.1 uncultured Eubacteriales bacterium | reverse complement strand
ATAAAACACAAATGAATTTCCGTAAAACTATTGCAAAACGGTTGTCTTTATGGTATATTTGATTAAATGATTAGCATATGGGTGTATTATACCCATTCGAAATTGTTTGAAGACAAATAACCGTGTAACGATATGTGAAGATTTTGCTGTTCGTTGTGCGGAATAAATGAGGAAAGCATTATGAAAAAACGAATTGTAAGCATGATGTTGGCATTGTGTGTGGTGCTGTCTCTTTTTGCGCCTGTCTGTGTTTTAGCGGCGGATGATACTGTCGTTTTCACCGCTGTTGACGGAACTGCCGGTAACACAGCCGAAAATTACACAAATGTAACCGACGGTAAAAACAGCGCCGGCAACTTCACAAAATGGTGTGTGCAAAAACACACTTCTGCGACGTATGTTGTCTTGAGGGCATCGCTGTCATCTTCGGATACGGTTCCCGTTTCCGTTCCGCTCAAATCTTACACGTTTATAACGGGTAACGACACAGCGTCACATACGGGCAGAAATCCGAAAGCGTGGGAAGTTTACGGCTCAAATGATTACAGCGAGACCGCTAAAACGGGCACATGGACTTCGGTTCATACTGTTTCCGACGGTAAAATGCCGACAACGAATTATACTTCTAAAAATTTTGAAGTCAATTCCAATGCCGATTATAAATATTACAAATTCGTTATTAAAGAAATCGTTTCGGAAACATCAGGTGATCTTTTCCAACTTTGCGGTATCAATCTTGAAGAAAAAAAGGAGTATCCCGTTACTGTTTGCGGAACACAGGTAACGCTTGGTAACGCCTCTGATGTTTTGGGCGACGGCACAGTTTCCTATTCGGGCGGTGTGTTGACTTTAAACGGTGCTACTCTTAATTACACCGAGGGTTCGGTTATCAAATCGACTGCGGATTTAAAAATTGAACTTAAAGGCGAAAGCAAGATAAACGGTAGTATTTCTTGCGGAAGTGCCATCATCGGAAAAATGCTTGATTTCGGTGGCAACACGACATTTTTCGGCAGCGGTAAACTTGATATTAAATCCGCTGATATTGACGGAGTAGATGGGATCAACGACATAAATTATTACGCAATTTATTCATTGGGTAATTTAAATTTTGAAAACACCGAAGTTAATCTTACAACGGGCAATGTTACAAATGTTAGCGGTGATCGTCTGGCTTGTTATGGTATTTACAGTTACGGCGATTGTAAATTTACCGACAGTACTGTTAATATAACAACAGGGGATATAGATATACCGGAGAAAACCGGCGCCATTTTGTGTAATGCGTATGGACATGGTATCGTTGCAACTAATTATCTATGCGTTTACGGTGGTTCGTTAACGGTTACTTCCGGTAATGTGAAAAATGCCGGCGATGTTTTTACGAGTGCTGTTGATTGCGGTGCCGAGCTTATTGTTGAAAACGGTGCTCTTGTGGATATCACAGCAAAGGGTGGTATCAGTGCCGGTGATACGATTGTTTATGGCGCTGTATCTATCTTCGGTGTGAGGGTTAGCAGCGGAGCAAAATTATTTATAAAGGCGGAAAAGGCAGCCGGAAAATCGATGGTGTACCAAAGGGCGGTTCAAACCTATGGGGCTTTAGGCGTTCATAACGCAACTCTTCTTGCCGTTGTCAATGATGCGAATGCCACTCTGGAAACAGATGGCATGGATCATGCATTTGTTACCAGAATAAATTACATTGCAAACGGCCAAGCATATGCTACGGCGATTGTTCCTACGGGTACGAAGGCTGTTTTACCGCCGACTCCGAGTAAAGATGGCTGCGTTTTTGACGCATGGTGTACGGACGAGGCATGTGCAAGTAAATATGCAACAGATAGTGCGGTTAGTTCCGACTTTAACTTGTATGCAAAATGGAAAAAGTTTAGTATGTCGCTCGGTGTCTCGGCATTAGTGGGCGGTCAGGCGACGAATGTATATTTCGGCAATTATCAGCAAGACAGCCTCGGCAATGAAGAACCCAAAGAGGGAAAAGAAAACGTTGATTGGGTAAAAACCAAAGTCGCCACACATAACAACATGGGTGGGTATTACTCAAAAGACCCTGTAAAATGGCGTGTTCTCGGCATTTCAAACGGCAACGCACTTCTTCTTTCCGACAAAAACCTCGATGTCATGATGTATCATTACCGAAATGAGTCTGTAACATGGGGTGAAAGTACGATGCGTTCTTGGCTGAACGGCTACGGCGCTTCATCTAATAGTATCGGAATGAATTACACGAACGATAACTTTATAGACAGTACATTCACCGAGGGTGAGAAAGTTTCCATTGCGAACACCGTTATTCCAAGTACCGCCCTTTCAAGCGAGTCGTATGACCCCGATACAAACGATAAGATATTCTTGCTCTCCACGGACGAGGCGAAAGACACAAGTTATTTCAAAGATAAAGCCGCAAGAGTAAGTGTGAATACCGAATACGTTTACGGCGGCGGCAGAAACGGTGCGTATGGTATGTACTCTGAAGGTGGAGGGGATTTTTGGTTGCTGCGGTCGCCCGGCGATTATCAGAGTTATGCCGCCTATGTCAACAGTGGCGGCGGCGTCGGCGAGAGTGGCACTAATGTCAACAATGCTGGAATTACCGTTCGCCCCGCTTTTAATTTAAATCTTTCCTCGGTACTCTTCACATCCCCGGCGGAGGGCGGCAAAAATGTAAACGCGGGACTTACCGCACCGACGGAATACACCGGCAACGAATATAAACTCACACTTCTTGACAGCAACCGTGCGAATTTCAAATTGAAAAACGATGTCGCTTTCACCGCTCTCGGCGGTGGCACAGCCACATTTAATTACGAGGGTGCAAAAACAGGTGATAACGAATATATTTCCGCAATTATTACAGATGAAAACGGAGAAATTCTGTATTACGGTCAAGTCGGAGTGGTAGGTAACAGCGCAAACGGAAGTGTTACGATTAACGTTCCCGACGGTCTTGCGGTAGGCGACTACACCGTTAAAATTTTCAACGAGCAAATAAACGGCGACAAAAAGACCGACTTCGCAAGCGAACTGAAAACGGCTACACTCAAAGTAAGAAACAGCCATAAAGTTACGCTCAACACAAACGGTGCGGATTCTTGCACGGCACTCACAAGTTATGTTGAAGGCGAAGGTGCAACACTCCCGATTCCCACAAAGAAAGGCTACACTTTCGGCGGTTGGTTTGAAAACAGAAATCTTACCGGCACGGCTGTTACGAGTATCAGTGCAACCGAAACGCAAGATAAAGAGTTTTTTGCAAAGTGGAATCCGATTGATTATAAAATTACATATAACTTAAACGGCGGTACGGCTTCGAACCCGACAAGTTACAATATCGAAACCGCAACATTCAGCCTCATCGCTCCCACAAAGTCGGGCTACAGATTTACCGGTTGGAGCGGTACGGGTCTTAACGGCAACAATAACTTAACCGCTGTAATCGAAAAGGGCAGTACCGAAAACAGAAACTACGAGGCGCATTACCTCGATATCACAGCACCGACGGGAACCGTTTCGGTAGGCGAAAACAGTTGGAACACTTTCCTCAATACGATAACATTCGGTTTGTTCTTTAAAGAAACACAGGAAGTAACAATCACCGCAACCGACAACAGCGGTGCGACTGTTAAGATTGAGTACCTTTTAAGTGAAAAGGCACTTACCGAAACAGAACTCGATGCAAAAACCTTTACCGAATATACCGACAAATTCAATATCAACCCCGATGACGAATATGTTGTTTATGCAAAACTTACGGATGTTACCGGTAATGTCACTTACATCAACTCAAACGGCGTTGTGCTTGACGGCACCGCACCGGTAATTTCGGGCATCGAAAACGGCAAAACATACTGCTCCGAACAGACAGTAACCGTTACGGAAAAATATGTCGATAAAGTAACCGTAAACGGCACACCCGTAACACTCGATAAAAACGGAAAATTCACATTGGATCCGGCAGAAGGCACACAGACCGTTGTTGTAAAGGACAAAGCCGGCAATGTATCCGCACAAATGGTTGTAACGGTGAATGACGGACATACCGACACAAACAAAGACCATATCTGTGACATTGAAACGTGCGAAGCGACAGTTTCTTCTCACACGGGCGGAACGGCAACGTGTAAAGCCCCTGCGGTTTGCGGTTATTGCGGTAATTCCTACGGCACAACGAACCCGAACAATCATGTGGATGACGCTGAAGTTTACAAACCGACAAACGAAAGTACGCATGAAAAAGTTTGGGACTGTTGCGGAAAAGTTGCGGAATCGGGTCTTTCGCACGATTTCAACGAAAACGGTATTTGTAAAGATTGCGGTTACGAACTTCCGAAATATACCGTAACTTACACCGACGGCAAAAACGGTGAGGTTTTCACCGATGAAGTTTACACCGTTGTTAAAGGTCAAAAAACACCCGTATTTTCAAAAGATATTTCAAATGTTACAAGTTACACGTTCCTCAAATGGGATAAAACCGTTTCCGACACGGTAACGAGTGATGTAACATATACCGCAAAATGGACGGATAAAACGGCAAATGTTTTGGCCCTTCACGGCAACGGCGGTTTCACTTCCTCAGGTAATGATTTCTACGACTCCTATGCGGGCGGTAACACAAAAGAGTTAAGCAGCGTTCCGTTTACCAGAAAAGGTTATACATTCAGCGCTTGGAACACTCAGCCCGACGGCAACGGTAAATGGTACGCCAAAAGAGCAACGGTTAATTTCACCGCTCCCCACAACGGCGAAACAGTTGACCTTTACGCAATTTGGAAAGTAAATTATTACAAAATCACATTTAACGGCAACGGTGCAACCGGAACAATGAAAAACCTCAATACGAGATACGATAAATCGGAAACTCTGTCCGAAAACGCATTCACAAAAGACGGTTTTGAATTTGTTTCGTGGAACACCCAAGCCGACGGTAACGGTGTTTCGTATGACGATAAGGCGGAGATAATAAATCTCACCGATGTTGCCGACGGCACGGTGATACTTTATGCTCAATGGAAAGATGTCGACGCACCGACCGGTGAAATCAAAATCGGCGAAAACGCATGGAACAACTTCCTTAACGGAATCACGTTCGGTCTGTTCTTCAAAGATACTCAAACGGTTGAAATTTCCGCTTCCGACAACAGCGAGGATGCGGTAACGGTTGAATACTTGTTGAGTGACAGCGAACTTACACTCGAAGACCTCGCAAGCAAAACATTCACGGCGTATACCGACAAATTCAATATCAACCCCGATAACGAATATGTTGTTTACGCAAAACTTACGGACACCACCGGCAATGTCGCTTACATCAATTCAAACGGCGTTGTTCTTGATGGCACCGCACCCGTAATTTCGGGCGTTGATAACGGCGAAACATATTGCTCGGCACAAACTGTTACGGTCAGCGACAAATACGCTGTCGATGTTACGGTTAACGGAAAATCCACAGAACTTGATTCCGATGGAAAATTCACCGTATCACCCGCCGAGGGCGAACAGACGATCACGGTCACCGACAAAGCGGGCAACACAGCCGAAGTAACTGTGACGGTTAATGACGGTCACACCGGCGGAACGGCAACCTGCACCGAAAAAGCGGAATGTACTGTTTGCGGTGAAGAATACGGCGATGTTGATCCCGATAACCACGACTTTGAAAAAGTGCCCGAAACCCCCGCAACGGTTATATCAACCGGCAACACGGAATATTGGCAATGTAAGGATTGCGGTAATTGTTATTCCGATGAAAACGGCGAAAACAAAATCGACCCCGAAGACGTAATAACACCCAAACTCCCGCCCGAAATTATCGAGGGAATGGGTCAAAGCGTAACCGAAGGCGAACAGAAAGACCTCTCTTTCCGTTCGAATGCGGGATTCGACGACTTCCTCAGAGTGGAAGTAGACGGCGAAACAATCGACGAAGCAAACTATGATGTTAAAGAAGGCAGTACGATAGTAACGCTGAAAGCCGATTACATCGCAACTTTGTCGGTAGGCGTTCACACGTTGGGCGTTGTTTCGGAAAGCGGTACGGCAACAACAACGTTTGTTGTTAACGCAAAAGAACCCGAAACAACCGAACCGACTACCGAACCGACAACAGAGCCGACTAC
>CAYPAB010000021.1:0-22439 GCA_964408605.1 uncultured Eubacteriales bacterium | reverse complement strand
CCGACTACGGAGCCGACTACGGAACCGACAACTGCGGAAAGCACAACCGAAAAAGCACCCGAAACACCGAAAACGGGTGACGAAAACAACGCTCTTTCGTGGGTTCTTGTTCTCATAGCCACCGGCGGTACTCTCGCCACAACGGCTGTCGTTTTCGGCAAAAAGAAAAAACGCTACGCAAGATAAGAAGCATAACTAAAACCAAAACGGGTCTGTGAAAAAATGCTTTTTTACATCCCATAAACTGTATCGGCGGATGATATCCGCCACGTAGATGTATGAAGAAAAATGTATTATTCGGCATTGTGATCACCGTATTGATAATAATTTTTTCAATATCGGCGGTCAATGTCATAAAAATTTTTTACGACTACCGGCAGGCGGAAAAAACATACGAAGATTTGCAATCGCAATATGTTGAAGTTGTTTCCGAAACCGTCACGAATGTGCCGACAGGGGAGTTTAAAAATCCCGAAAAGCAGAAAAATGTTTCCGTTGAGGTCGATTTCGATGCACTTCAAAAACGCAATCCGGATGTTGTCGGGTGGCTTTATTGCCCCGACACCGCAATAAATTATCCCGTTGTTAAGTGTGAGGATAACGACAGATACCTCAAACGTGACATCGACGGCAAAAAATCGTCAAGCGGAACGCTTTTTGCCGATTACCGCAACGGTGATATTGAGTCTTGCGAAAATTACGTGATATACGGTCACAATATGAAAAACGGCTCGATGTTTGCCGACCTCACAAAATATAAAAAACAGTCTTTTTATGACAGTCACCCCGTGATTTACTTTTTAACACCGCAGGGTAAATACACAATTGAGTTGTATGCCGGTGCGGTTGTTGAAGAAGACAGCCCCGTTTATTCATTTGGAAAAAACGACGGTTCGTTTGCGGAGTTTTTAAGCGATTTCGGGAAAAAATCTACTTTTAAGTCGAATGTGACACTTTCGGAAAACGATTTGTTTATTACTCTTTCAACATGTTCTTATGAATACGACAGCGCACGATATGTTGTTGTCGGTAAGGCGGTAAAAAGTCGGTAAAGTCGGCAAAAACTTTAAAAATTCCAAAATACGGCGATAAGGCTTCGGTCTTGTTGCCGTGTTTTTTTGTTTTCGCCCCGATTTCGTCTTTCGCAACCGTTTTCACATTTTCGTGACATAAAGATATTGTTTTTTACATTACAATGTGACCTTTTTTTCAAAGAATTTTTTGTAAAATCGTAAAAAACGGTTTAGGAGAACTTTTATGAGTGTCACAGAAGCGGTTAGGGTGTACAGAGGCAAAACAGAGAAAATAAAAGAAAAATCACTTCCGAAACTTATATTCCGTCACTTATGTTGTGCGGTTTTGGGGGCTTTGTTCAGCATTGCCGGATTTAATAAAGATTTTTCGCCGTTCGGCGTAGCGTTTGCGGCAAGTGTCTCAAAAAATTATATGCTCACCGCCGCCGTGGGGAGTGTTTTGGGGTATTTCATAACTCTCGATTCCGTAACGGCGTTGCGTTATACCGCAACGGTGCTTGCTTTAACGGTGATTTTAAGTGCCCTGAAACCGTTTCGGCAAATACGTGAAAATGTGTTGACGCCTGTTGTGGCGGTCTTTATTTGTGTTTTCGTAACCGGACTTGCCATTGCGTTTTCGGAAAAAATCTCGGCGTTATCACTTCTTTTGTGCTTCGCCGAAAGCGTTGTCGGAAGTGCCGCTTCGTTTGTTTTTTTCAGAAGCCGAACGGCGTTGTCGCTTCGGGGCGGTCTTTCAATGCTCACCTCGAAAGAAACAACCGCCATTGTAATAAGCACAACCTTGCTTTTGCTTTCTTTAAACGATTTTGCCGTTGCGGGGGTCTATCCCGTACACATAATATCGCAAATTTTTGTGCTTATATGTGCGTTTTACGGCAAAGAGGCAGGCGGATCAATAGTCGGCATTTGCACAGGTCTTACAATGAGTTTGGGTGGTTCCGACGTCTTTTTGCTTGCGTTTTATTCTTTGGGCGGACTGCTTGCGGGGGCTTTTTCAACGCTCGGAAGAATTGCATCGTATTTCGCATTTGTTCTGTCGGGCGTTGCTGTCACCGTTATCGATTACTCTGCCGTTGACGTAAAATCAACGCTTATCGAAACGGCGATATCGGGTGTGTTTTTTGTTTTTTTAACAAGAAAATACAACGAAAAATTTGTGAGCGTTTTTATTCCGTCGGTCACTTCGCCCGTGATCGATACCGTAAAAAGCAATATCACGGAAAAACTAAAAAAAGCATCACGTGTTTCGACTGAAATATGCTCGTCGCTGACTTCCGTAAACGAGGTTTTGTCAAAATCCGATAAATCGGATGTGAAAACGATTCCCAAAAAAACCAAAGAGCAAGTTTGCGGTTCGTGTGGGCTTTACGACGTTTGTTGGGGCGAAAGTTTTTTCGAAACCGACAAAACTTTCGATGCACTTCTCAATTTGAAAAAAGACGGTGTGTATCTTGAATATAAAACGGTTCCGCAAAAATTCGCATCGTTTTGCATTCGCTCCGAAAACGTTTCGAGCAGTTTCAACAGGCTCTACAGCGAATATAAAATCCGTGAAAGTAATGAAGGTAGGGTAAAAGAGGTTTTTAATCTTGCCGCCGAACAGTTCGTCAATGTTTCGTCACTTCTTGACTCGCTTTGCGACGACTTGAACGAAGATATCCGTTTTGATATGGATATAGCGGCACGTGTTCGTGCAAGTGCAACTTCGTGCGGATTCGATTCGCCGGAGGCATGCTGTTATATAAACGATTCGGAAAAAATGACTTTGGAAATCAAAATTAAAATCCCTTACGATAAAACACAACTTAAAAATTTCGGCTCGCAACTGCACATTATAACAGGCAGAAAACTTGAACTGCCCGAAATCGAAAACCACGGTACCTATGCAAAACTGATTTATAAGGAAAAATCCGAGTATAAAATTGTTTCGGCGGGGGTTCAGTTTAACGCAAACGGCGAAAAATATTCGGGCGATTCCTTTTCGACTTTTGATGACGGCAAAGGCTATTTTTACGCCGTCATTTGCGACGGTATGGGCACCGGCACGAAAGCGGCTGTGTCATCGAATCTTGCGGTTACGCTTCTTGAAAAACTGATAAAAGCAGGGTTCGGAATAAAATCTTCAATAAACACCGTCAACACGTCGCTTATTTCAAAATCGGGCGAGGAGTGTTCGGTAACGCTCGATTTGGTTGTGTTCGATTTGTTCACCGGTCGCACCGAGTTTTACAAATGCGGTGCCGCCGACACAACGCTTAAAAGAAATTCCAAAACGATTGATGTAAGTTTTTCTTCGCTTCCGCTCGGAATAATCAATAATATCGAAGTGGGATTCACAAGCGGAATGTTAAATACGGGCGATGTTATTGTTATGCATTCCGACGGTGTTCGTGATGAAGACACCTCTTTTTTGAAACGTGAACTCAAAAAGTTCGACAGCGGAAACGTTCGCAATTTTACATCGGATATTTGCGAAACGATAAGACGGGGGCAGCCCGAAAAAAACGATGATATGACGGTGCTTACTCTTGCCGTGACGAAAAATGACTGAGGTGAAAACTGTGTATAAATTTACGGGATTTACGGAAAGTGCCAACACCGCTTTGAATTATGCGGTCGAAAGTGCGGAAAATATGGGGCACACTTATATCGGAAGTGAACATATCCTTTTGGGACTTTTGTCCGATTCACGCATGGTTTCGGCATCTGTTTTGACGTCGAAAAAAATCACACTCAAAAAAGCCGAAGACCAAATAAAAAGCATCGTCGGGATAGGTATGCCGACTAACCTTACTCCCGATGACATAACACCACGTTGCCGAAAAATAATCGAAAACGCTCTTGCCGTCGGAAGAAGCCGTTCTACGGGCGAGGCGGGTACGGAGCAACTGCTTAACGCTTTGGTGCGTGAACCGAACTGTGCCGCTTGCAGGGTGCTTTCCGCTTTGGGTGTTCAAGCCTGCGATTTTGTCAACGGATATTCCAATGACCCCGACGATGCCGAAAACAAAGGAAGTAAAAACGCAAAGTTTTCGAAAACCACATTGAAAAAATACGGCAAAGATTTGACCGAACTTGCCGAAAATTCCGAAATCGACCCCGTTATCGGGCGTGATGCGGAAATTTCGAGAGTAATTGAAATACTTTGCAGAAGAACAAAAAACAACCCGTGCCTTATCGGTGAACCCGGTGTCGGAAAAACAGCCGTGGCAGAGGGCCTTGCCATAGAAATAGCAAAAGGAAAAGTGCCGGATCTTCTTAAATTGAAAAGAGTTGTAAGCGTTGACTTGACGTGTATGGTGGCGGGGACAAAATACCGAGGCGATTTTGAGGAACGTGTTAAAAACATCATCGAAGAAGTTTCGGCAGACGGTAATGTTATTTTGTTTATCGACGAACTTCACAACATCGTGGGTGCGGGCTCCGCGGAAGGTGCGGTGGATGCCGCAAATATTTTGAAACCGTCGCTCGCACGGGGTGAACTTCAAGTTGTCGGTGCAACAACAATTGACGAATACAGAAAATATATTGAAAAAGATGCCGCTCTCGAAAGACGTTTTCAAACGGTGAATGTTGAAGAACCGTCGCCCGAAAACGCCTTGAGGATGCTTTACGGTCTTAAAGAGCGTTATGAAAATCACCACGGCGTGAAAATATCCGACGGTGCCTTGAAATCGGCTGTTGATTTGGGCAGTCGCTATATCACCGACAGATTTTTGCCCGATAAAGCAATCGACCTCATTGACGAAGCATCGTCACGTGTGCGACTTAAAGGTTTTACACCTCCCGTTGAAATTCAAAAACTCGAAAAGGATATCCGTGCGGTTTCCGAAAAAAAGTATAAGGCGATTGAAAATCAAAATTTCGAAACAGCCGCCGAACTTCGTGATAAGGAAAAGGAAATGACCGGTGCGTTAAGAACAAAAAGACAGGCGTGGCGTGATTCGGCGAGCAACGAAATCAAAACCGTCACCGAAGACGATATTACGGCGGTTGTGTCAACGTGGACAGGTGTTCCCGTTTCGCAGTTGACCGAAGAAGAAAGTCACAGACTTTTAAAACTCGAAGATGAACTCCACAAAAGAATCGTCGGTCAAAACGAGGCGATATCCGCTGTTTCAAGGGCGATTCGCAGAGGGCGTTCCGTTTTCAAAAATCCAAAAAGACCGATAGGTTCGTTTTTGTTTTTGGGGCCTACGGGTGTCGGCAAAACCGAATTGACAAAAACTCTCGCCGAGTGTCTTTTCGGCTCCGAACAGCACATAATAAGGTTCGATATGTCGGAATATATGGAAAAATATTCGGTTTCACGCCTTGTCGGTTCGCCTCCCGGTTATGTCGGATTTGAAAACGGCGGGCAGTTGACCGAAAAAGTGCGTCGGCATCCGTATTCCATAGTTTTGTTTGACGAACTCGAAAAAGCCGATACGGAAATATTCAATATTCTGCTTCAAATTTTAGAAGACGGCATTTTGACCGACTCCAACGGCAGAAAAGTCGATTTCAAAAACTGCGTTCTTATAATGACCTCGAATATCGGCGCAAAACTGATTTCCGAAAACAAAACCGCTATGGGCTTTGCCGAGTCCGAAAGCCACATAAAAAACAACGAGAGAATAAAAAGTCTTGTAACAGATGAAGTCAAAAGATTTTTTAAACCCGAATTTATCAACAGAATTGACGAAACAATTATTTTCACATCGCTTTCGGAGTCGGAAATGAAAGAAATCGCACGGCGTATGCTTGATGATTTGGAAAAACGTTGCAAAAGCGGAAATATCGAAGTTGAATTTGATGAAAGCGTAGTCGGTATGATTGCCGAAAAAGGTATCGATTCCGTTTACGGAGCAAGACCTTTGCGCCGTGCCGTGACAACGTATATCGAAGATGAACTTGCCCACCGCCAACTGTCACGCAAGATAAAAAGCGGTGACAAATTCGGTTGTTCGTGGGAAAACGGAAAACTGAAAGTCAATTTAATTAAAAGAGAAAAATAGAATTTTCGCACATTCCGAATATTTATCCAAGAAAGGTTCCGATGGGTTTTATATCCAAAGGAACTTTTTTGCGTTGTTAACCGCAATGTTTTTTGTCGCCTTATGTTGACTTTTTTTTCGCTAAAAACTATAATAGGGTATTATAATAGTATAAATATATGTAAGCGGGGGTATTTATGAAAAAGAAATTTTTATCTTTAATAATGTGTTCTTTTTTTGCTTTTACTCTTTTTGCTTTTTTCGGTGTGTCGGTTAACGCCGCTTCCGGTGATATTACCGAAACAGGCGTAATGCAGGATACCTCCGGCAATAACGGAGTCGTTTATTGGGCATATACCTACAACAAATCAACGGGAAAAGCCTCGCTTAACATTACGGGCAACGGCTATATGCCGAACTCAAGCGACCAAGATTGGTTCCAAGTTCAGCGTGAAGCGGGTTGCTATATTTACAGCGTAACAGTCGGCGAAGGTGTTAAAAGCATAATGTCCGATGCGTTTGCGGGGGAGATATATCTTCAAGATGTTAAACTGCCCTCCACACTTGAACGTATCGGTGCAAATGCGTTTGCGGGGACCGCTATCAAAACTTTTAACGTTCCGGCAAAAGTCGGCTATGTCGACGGTCAGATGTTTGCCGATTCGGCGGTTGAGCAGTTTACGGTCGACAGCCGAAATCAGTATTACAAAAGTTACGGCGGCGATCTCTATTCGAAAGATATGTCGACTTTGGCGGTAGCGGCACCCGGCAAGTTTTCGAAAAGCGGTTATAAATTCACCGTTCCCTCAAGCGTTAAAGAAATCGGCAAATATGCTTTTTACGGCACAAAAATCGAATCCGTGACCATTCCGTCAAATGTCAAAAAAATCGGTAAAATGGCGTTTGCGATGTGCAAGTCGCTTTCGAGTGTTACTATCGAAAACGGTGTCGAGAGCCTTTACGACAGCGTGTTTTTGGCATGCGATTCGTTAAAGGAAATTCATCTTCCCAAAAGCGTTGCTTATTTGGGATATTATTCTCTCGGTTACAGATACGGCGTGGCTTTCGATGACCTCGCAAAAGTTTTGAACGACGCCGGTATAAGTTACGGGCAACTTAATACGGCAAATTATCAGTACTATTCCGAACTTGCCGGTTACGATGCGAATGCGTTTTATTATTGCTATGCGGACAGTACTTTCAGCCTTTATGCCCTCAAAGGGTCGGTAGGCGAGAAGTATGCAAAAGATTACGGCTTGAGGTATATTAAATCATCGGGCATTTCGAGTGCAACAAACAGTTATACGGGCGTTTTGCTGACTTTTAATTATTCCGAACAAGTGCTTTGTTACAATCTTTACCGAAAAACAAATAACGGTGCGTGGCAGTTTGTTGCAAACATCGACGGCGCTCAAACAACATATACCGATACCAAAGTTCAAAGCAACACCGATTACACTTACGCCGTTGAAGTTATTTATTACACCGACGGCAAAAGTTTCGACACGGGTGGCGTAAAGGTGCATTATGTCAAAACACCTGTTTTGAAATCCGTTTGGAACGACGTCAACGGCATTAGGGTCGATTGGAATACGCAAAACGGCGCTAAGTATTATTACATATACAGAAAAGCACCGGGTCAAACAGGCTGGTATTACCTTACAAGTGTGTCCGGCACAAGTTCTTTTTATGTTGACAAAAACGTAAAATACAACCAAAAATATTCATACACCGTTCGTGCCCACGACGGAAAAGCGCTTAGTTCGTGGAACACCCAAGGTGTGAGTTACACTTTCGTTAAAAACCCGACTTTTTCAATGGTAAATAAACCGTCTAATGTTACAGTCAGGTGGAACGCACCGTCTGTTGCCGATTTTTACAACATTTACCGAAGAACAAACAACGGCAGTTGGGTGCTTATTGGCAGAGCCCCCGCAAACAAAAGAGTTTTCGAAGATACAACCGCCGTTAAAGGTGTGTTGTACAGATACACCGTCAGGTCGTCGTATAACGGTTGTTTGAGTGGGTATTATTATTCCGGTACTCAGTTTAAATGCTTGGAGGCACCCTCGCTTCTTAAAGCGGAAAACAGAGTTTCCGGTGTTATGCTGAGTTGGAAAAAAAGCATAGGTGCCGAGGGGTACAATATCTATCGGCGTGTTGCCGGTGGCAATTGGTCGAGAATCGCATCGGTCAAAGGTGCAAACACGCTTTCGTACCTTGACACAACCGCCGTCAGTTCGGGCAAATACAGTTACACGGTTATAGGCGTAAGCGGTTCGTATTTAAGCGGATTCGATGATATCGGCGTCTATACAAATTATCTGTCGGCACCGAAAATAACTTCCGCGGTAAGCGGAAAGTACGGTATCAAATTGAATTTTACCGAAGCGAAAGGGTGCGAGGGATACTATATTTACAGACGCACCGCAAACGGTTCGTGGTGTTATATCGGTAAAACCGCAAACTGCAAGTTAACGTCTTTTACCGACAAAACCGCCAAAAAAGGTCAGACATATATTTATACCGTGAGGGCGTACAACGGCAAATATTTAAGCAGTTTTTACCAAAACGGTAAAAGCATTAAGGATGTTTACTGATATGTTGTTCAAAAAGAAAAAAGAGGCCGAAAATCAAGGCTATGTTCACAGACCGCGTCAGTTCGACCGAGATGAAAAAATCGCAATTCAAAAAATCGTTTCGTCGATTCCGGTCACACGGAAACTTCTTTCGCAGGAGTTACTTGTTACCGCCGTGAACAATTATGTTGTGAAAAACATTAAAATCGGCTCAACCGCCGCACATAACGTTAACACAACAAAACACCCGCAAGTGTTTTTTCAAGCACTTAAAGATTTGATTTCAAGTACGGAGAATCTTCAAAAACTTGAACCGTATTGGCGTTTTGAGGGCCATTCGCCGACCGAACAACTTGAGGATTTGGAAAGTCGGCGTGATAAAATCATTCGTGGGTTTATTTGCGAATCTTTCGGCGAACTTGTTGAAAAGATCGAAAAAACAAGCAGTACCGCCGTAAAGCAAAAACTTTTTGATGAATATCAAAGTCAATTGCTGTTTAATATCGATATTTGCGGTGAAGAAAACTTTGAATTTTTCAAAGACCTTTGCCGTGACAAACTTAATATTACAGAATAACAAAATAAAAAGGAGAACGTGAATATGGCTTATCTTACCGACATCGAAATCGCACAAAACTGTAAAATGCAACCTATTTCGAAAATTGCCGAAAAGGTTCAAATACCCGAAGAATATCTTGAACCCTACGGCAGATATAAGGCGAAAATCGATTTGTCCTATATCAAAAAATGTAACAAAGAGGGCAAACTTGTTCTTGTAACCGCAATAACACCCACCCCTGCGGGCGAGGGCAAAACAACAACTACCATAGGTCTTGCCGATGCCATGAACAGGCTGGGTCACAAAACGTGTGTTGCCTTGCGTGAGCCGTCGTTAGGTCCCGTGTTCGGAATAAAAGGCGGTGCGGCAGGCGGAGGATATGCACAGGTAGTGCCTATGGAAGATATCAACCTCCATTTCACCGGCGATTTTCACGCAATCGGCGCCGCAAACAATCTTCTTGCGGCAATGCTTGACAATCATATTCAGCAAGGCAATGCCTTGGGCATTGACACAAAACGCATCACATGGAAACGCTGTGTTGATATGAACGACAGGCAGTTGAGGAACGTAATCGACGGTATCGGCGGAAGAATGAACGGCGTTCCCCGTGAAGACGGTTTCGATATTACCGTTGCGAGTGAAGTCATGGCTGTTTTCTGCCTTGCAACATCGGTTGCCGACCTCAAAGAGCGTCTTGCGAGAATAGTTGTCGCATACGATTTCAACGGTAAACCGATAACGTGCGGTGACATTAAGGCACAAGGTGCGATGACCGCACTTCTTGTTGATGCCGTTAAACCGAACCTTGTGCAGACTCTTGAGGGCACTCCCGCATTTGTTCACGGTGGGCCTTTCGCAAATATCGCACACGGTTGCAATACCGTGCTTGCCACAAAAATGGCTATGTCAACAGCGGATTACGCCATTACCGAAGCGGGATTCGGTGCCGACCTCGGTGCGGAGAAATTCCTTGATATCAAATGCCGTGCCGCCGATATAAAACCGTCTGCGGTTGTAATCGTGGCGACTGTCAGGGCTCTTAAAATGCACGGCGGTTTGAAAAAAGACCAACTCGGCGAGGAAAATACCGAAGCACTCAAAAAAGGCATTCCGAACCTTTTACGCCATGTTTCGAATATTAAAAATGTATATAAACTTCCGTGCGTTGTTGCGGTTAACCGCTTCCCGACCGACACGGATGCCGAAATCGATTTCATTATTAAAGAATGTAAAGAACTCGGAGTAAACACCGTTCTTTCGACTGTTTGGGCAGACGGCGGAAAAGGCGGCGAAGAACTCGCAAAAGAAGTTGTTCGTCTTTGCAACGAAGAAGATAATTCCGAATTTACTTACGCATACGATACAAACGAAACAATTCCCGAAAAAATCGAAGCGGTTGTAACGAAAATTTACGGTGGCAGCGGTGTCGATTTTACAACAAATGCAAAAAAGCAACTCGATTCGCTCAATGCCGACGGATTCGGCAATCTTCCCGTGTGTATGGCAAAAACACAGTACAGTTTTTCCGATGATGCCACAAAACTCGGCGCTCCCGAAGATTTCCGTGTAACGGTCAGGAACCTCAAAGTTTCCGCAGGTGCGGGATTTGTTGTTGCCCTTACCGGCGACATTATGACAATGCCGGGTCTTCCGAAAAGCCCTGCCGCAGAACGAATCGATGTTGACGAAAACGGAAAAATCGTCGGTCTGTTCTGATAAAAGTCGACCCTCTGCGGGGATGAAAACCGCAATCAACACAAAATTAACCTCAAGGAGTAGTATATGGAAACCACAGCAACACCCGAAAAGAAAAAAGTCGTTTTGAGTTGTATTCAGCCCACCGGCACACCGACTCTCGGAAATTACCTCGGTGCATTGAAAAATTGGGCGGGGATGTGCGAAGATTACAATTGCCTTTACGGAGTAGCCGATTTGCATTCTATTACCGTGCCGACATTCCGTGAAAATCCCGCACAACTCAGAAAAAACACTTTGGAACTTTATGCACTTTTGCTAGCACTCGGCATTGACCCCGAAAAAAATATTGTTTTTGTTCAAAGTCACGTGCCGACACACGCTCAACTCGGTTGGATTCTTAACTGTTACACACAATTCGGCGAAGCGGCAAGAATGACTCAGTTTAAAGAAAAAAGTCAAAAATTGGGCGGTAACATTTCCGTCGGGCTTTTCGATTATCCCGTGCTTATGGCGGCGGATATCCTCGTTTACGGTGCCGATTTCGTTCCGATAGGAGCAGACCAAAAGCAACATCTCGAACTTGCGAGAAACATTGTTGACCGTTTCAATATGATTTACGGAAACGTTCTTAAAATGCCCGAACCGTTCATAGGGAAAGCAGGTGCGAAAATCACTTCGCTTCAAGATCCCGCAAAAAAAATGAGCAAATCCGACGATAACCCGAAATCGTATATTTCTATGCTCGACGAACCGAATGTCATTATGAAAAAAATAAAAAGCGCTGTCACCGACAGCGAAGCGTGTGTAAGATATTCCGAGGGTAAAGACGGCATAAACAACCTGATGACGATTTATTCGTGCTGTACGGGTAAAAGTTTTGACGAAATCGAAAAAGAATTCGACGGCAGAGGTTACGGTGATTTTAAAACAGCGGTAGGTGAATCTGTCGTTAAAGAACTTGAACCGATTCAAAAACGCTATAAAGAGATTGTCGCCGACAAAAAGTATCTTGAGGAATGTATGAAAAACGGTGCCGAGCTCGCAACACGCATTTCGCAAAGAACACTTGACAAAGTTATGAAAAAAGTCGGATTTTATCCCGCAAAATAAAATACATAAATAAAAAGCAAAAAGAAAGCCCCGCAACCGAGTTGCGGGGGTTTTTCTTTAAGTCAATCAGTTTGCTTTGTTAAGTTTGTTAACAAGCTGTGACTTTTTATGAGCTGCGTTGTTCTTGTGAAGAAGGCCTTTAGCAGCGGCTTGGTCAAGTTTCTTGACAGCAACTTTAACAACTTCAGCCTTGTTTGAATCACCGGATTCAATAGCCGCATTTGCTTTTTTGATAGCGGTTTTAAGAGCGGAGTTTGCGGACTTGTTGTTAGCAGCTTTGGTAGCGTTAACGAGAACGCGCTTCTTTGCGGATTTAATGTTAGGCATCGTGACACCTCCTTTTGATATTCATACATTGACATATAATACCACGAAAACAGTATTATTGCAAGTGATTTTTTAAAAGTTTAGCGGAAATTTAGCGGAAATTCGAATTATTTTTCGAAATTATCGTGATAGGCGTTGATCGCTTCTTCAATGATTGCAACGGCATCAAGAACGCCTTTGACTTCGTCGATTGCCGTGTCTTTGCTTTCGAGCGTTTTGTACACGGAAAAGAAATGTTTCATTTCGTCAAAAACGTGAGACGGCAGTTGGCTTATGTCTTTGTATGTGTTGTAGGTGGGATCGTTAAAAGGTATGGATATGATTTTATCGTCAGCGGCACCGTTGTCGAGCATTGTGATAACGCCTATGGGGTAGCATTCGACTATTGCCATAGGTTGAATTTGCTGTGAACATAAAACCAACACGTCGAGAGGGTCGTTGTCTTTGGCGTAAGTTCTGGGGATAAAGCCGTAGTTTGCGGGGTAGTGGGTCGATGTGTAAAGCACCCTGTCGAGCCTTAAAAGACCGGTTTCTTTGTCGAGTTCGTATTTCATTTTACTGCCCTTGCTGATTTCAATGACGGCAGCGTATGAAGAACGTGATATTCTGTCGGGATTGATGTCGTGCCAAATATTCAATATAATCGCCTCTAATCAGTATGTTATAATTATTATATAAGATTTTAAAGTAAAAATCAACATATTTTACCGATAAAAATTGGCTATTTTACCGAGTGACGTTGCGTTTGCAAAAAATAACGGTGAAAAGAAGTTATTTTTCTTTAATCAAAACAGCACTGCACCGCTTCATATCAAAGTTTAAAGTGTCGACAGTGCCGACAAAATCGGCGTCGTGTTCATCGTCAAGAAGGTATATTTCATATTCACCGCTTTTTCCGAAATCGACAGATATTGATTTGTTTTTCGCATTGTCATCATCGGTGTAATATGTTATTACGGCAAGAACTTTTCCGTCTTTGTCCGTTCCGCAAAGAGAATAGATGTTTTCAATGTTGTTTTGCGAGGGGATTTCCTTTTCCGTTGCGTAAAACATACTGTACCATTTAAAGGGGTAATATCCTTTCAACGGTTCATAAGTGTAATAGTCAAAAGCACCGCAGAACGGCGACGGCCTTGTGTCATAATACATAAGCATATCAATCGGGCTGTTTTGTGCCGCACAGATGCACGCTAAAGTGAAAGCGGCGCCTTTAATGCCGTTTATTGTTTTTATGCTGTAGGTATAGTAGTTTGTCCAATTTTTAATGTAATTCCATTCGTTGAGAATGTTTTCCGCATTGCCGTAGCCGTATCGGTTAAGCATTTTTCGAAAAAGTTCCGCTTTGTCGGTCATATGTTTCGGTTCGGTGCAGTATATGTGCCACGAAAAGAAATCCAAGGGTGCGTTCCGCTTTTTCATTTCAGCCAAAAAATCTTCAGCCCAATCTTCTCTGTATGCCAATGCGGGGCCGCCGATTTTAAGTTCGGGAAAACATTTTTTCAAATGTTTTGAGGCGGTTTCGTACAAATCAAAAAACTGCGATTTCGTTCCGCCCCAAGTACGTTTGTTGTCGGCATCATCTGGGTCAAGGTCGGGTTCGTTCCAAATTTCCCAATACTTGATGTTCATTGTGTAGCCGTTTGCCCAACCGCAGTTGTAGTGACGAATTATATGCTCGCATATAACAGCCCATTTTTTGAAATCGGCGGGCGGAATCGTGCCGTGTTTTTTTATTTGATGTTCAATTGTTTGCCCAAGGCGGAAAAACGTTTCAGTTCCCGCCTCAAGGCATATCGATATCGACTCATCCGTACATTCGAAATCATACGATGCGGGATCGTCGGGATCGGCATCGAAATTCGGAAAAATACGTGTTATATCGTGGCTGAAAGGCCCTCCGTAAATTCCGACAACACCCGAATCGTGATTTCTGGAATAGGGGAAACCGGCGGCTTTGTAGTCATCAAAATTACTGCGCCACTGATCGTCGGAATGTTTTTTGTGCCACGGCCCACCGTTAGTTGCGTTCAAAATCTTAAAACGGTTGCCGTTTTCGGAAAGGTTGAATTTTAATGTTTCCGTAATATCACCCGAATTCGTTATTCTTTAAAATGATAATAACACAGTTTAGCCGTTTATACAAGAAAAACGTTCGGCAGGGGAACGGGGGGTAAGGAAAAAAGTTGCGGAACAGAAAATCCAAGAAAAAACAAGACGTACCCCATCGGCAAATTTGCAATATAATGTTGTATACCGCTGATTTGTTTGGTATAATCAAAATATACACAAACGGTGTTAAAGGAGTGTTGTATATGGCAATTGAAAAAACGGCAAATAATTTCGTTTGCGGTAAAATTTTAAAACCGAATTACGCAAACATCCCCGAATGGGAATCGTATTCTTCGAATTTGCTTACCGAATATCGGCAATCTGTTGAAGAAGGGCTCGACATTTCCGAATACGCCGACGTTTTTAAAGCGGTTGCAAATCTTCCGAAAAACGAAACGAAGAAAAAACTCGGTGATGTGCTGTTTGATGTTGTGCGAAACGCTCCGATAGCAAAAGATTATAAATATACCGAACCGTCAACGCTTGACGAAATCAAAAAACTCCGAAAAGTTTCCGAAACTCATTACTCATTTGACCGCAACTCGTTGGAAAGCAAAATCCACGGGGCATGGATGGGTAGAATTTGCGGTTGTCTTTTGGGCAAAACCGTTGAGGGTGTCAAAACAGATGAATTGATTCCTTTTTTAAAAGAAACGGGCAATTATCCGCTTCACAGATACATGTTACACAGCGATTTGAATGAAGATATAATAAAAAAATACAAATTCGGTTTCGCAAACAGTTGCTATGCAGATAAGGTCGACGGTATGCCACCCGATGATGACACAAACTATGTTGTCTTGGCACAGCAAATTGTTGAAAAATACGGTAGGAATTTTACGCCTTACGACGTTTCACGTGCGTGGTTGTCTTTGCAAGGTAAAGATGCCTATTGCACAGCGGAACGGGTTGCGTATTGCAATTTCGTTAAAGGCTTTGAACCGCCCGAATCAGCCGAATACAAAAACCCGTACCGTGAATGGATCGGTGCGCAAATACGCGGTGACTATTTCGGCTACATCAACCCCGCAAACCCCGAACTCGCCGCCGAAATGGCGTTTCGTGATGCATCAATATCTCACATAAAAAACGGAATATACGGTGAAATGTTTGTTGCGGCGATGATTGCGGTTGCGGGATGCACAAACAACGTGAAAGATATAATCCGAGGCGGACTTTCACAAATACCGCACACATCACGGCTTTATGAAGCGGTGGAGGGTGTGTTAAACGATTTTGAAAACGGCGTCAGCCGAAAAGACGTTTTTGACGGTATTCACACACGTTACAACGAAAACGACAGCCACGACTGGTGCCACACAATATCAAACGCCGTAATTGTTACAGCATCTTTGCTCTACGGAGAGGGCAGTTTCGGGAAATCGGTTTGTATGGCAGTCGAAACCGGCTTCGACACCGATTGTAACGGCGCAACGGTCGGTTCCGTCTTGGGGATGGCAAACGGCGTGGAAAGTATAGGCGATGCGTGGAAAAGCCCGATAAACGATACTTTGCACACGGCGATATTCGGTATTGAAACAGTGAAAATTTCCGACAGCGTTAAATTAACTATGAAACATATTGAACGGTAAAAAACATTAAAATACGACGGAAAGCAATTTCTTTAAAATAAACACTTTTGCAAAAATATTGAAATTTATGCAAGTGCGGTATATTAAACATGGCTTTTATATCGGGCTTTTGTCTTGCGAGTGTAAAAGAGTCGATTCATAATACGGAGACGCAAAAATGAAAACAAAACGATTGCTTTTAACGGAATCTGTTTTAACTTGAGTGAATCAAGTTGGGCAGTAGGAATTAGGAGTTGGGAATTGGATAAGAAAATAATATATTCAAATCGCCGAAGGTGATTTTCGAAACTTCTTCGTTCTTCACTGTTCGTTATTAACTGAAATTCCGTTCTCGAAAATCAGTAAACAGTAAATAGTGAATAAGTAAAAAATTCCATTCTCTTGCGAGAACGGAATTTTTTTGCGAAGGTGGGACTTGAACCACCGTTGCCCTCTTGCGGTGCCCAAAATTCTTTGTTCGCTGTTCGCTTCACAGAATTTTGACCGCTACGCCAACAAACACTCCCTGCATCGTCCACAGGACGCGGTCGTGTTTGTTGCCCCGGGAACCCGTCGGTCGTGTGGTTCTTCTTTTGAAAAAGAAAAAAGACACCCGAACGGATGTCTTAATTGGTTGCGGAGGTGGGACTTGAACCACCGTTGCCCTCTTGCGGTGCCCAAAATTCTTTGTTCGCTGTTCGCTTCACAGAATTTTGACCGCTACGCCAACAAACACTCCCTGCATCGTCCACAGGACGCGGTCGTGTTTGTTGCCCCGGGAACCCGTCGGTCGTGTGGTTCTTCTTTTGAAAAAGAAAAAAGACACCCGAACGGATGTCTTAATTGGTTGCGGAGGTGGGACTTGAACCACACGACCTCCGGGTTATGAGCCCGACGAGCTACCAAACTGCTCTACTCCGCGATATTTACCGCACCTCTCTTGAGTGCCTTTGAATTATATCACTAACAGTATATGTTTGTCAAGCGTTTTTATTACTTTTTATTTTAAATTTTTTGGAAAATTATTGTTCTGTATTCGAATATATTTTTTGTGATTTCGTGAACAATTCCTCTTTTCGCTTTATTATTTCTGCGGTATGTGATACAATTTAAGTTACATTTAAGGTAAGCGTGTTTAAATATAACGTGTTTAAATATAAATAAATTAGGGGGGTGGAGGAATGAAACTTCTTTATGCCGAAGACGAAATTGCGATGTCGGAGGCGGTTACGGATATTTTGACATATCACAATTACATTGTAGATGCGGTTTACAACGGCAAAGATGCACTTGATTATGCATTGAACGAAAATTACGACGGCATTATATTGGATATAATGATGCCCGAACTTGACGGGCTTGAAGTTACAAAAACACTTCGCCGAAAAGGTGTTCGCACACCCGTTTTGCTTCTTACGGCAAAGGCACAAATTGAGGAACGCATCGAGGGACTTGATTCGGGCGCCGACGATTATCTTCCGAAACCGTTTGATATGGGCGAACTTTTGGCACGTGTCAGGGCGTTGTTGCGACGCCGTGAGGATTATACGCCGGATATTTTGAACTTCGGTGATATTTCTCTTGACCGAAAAAACTACGAACTTTCGTGCAACGGCAAAAGCATTGTGCTTCCGAAACTTGAATACAGGATTATGGAAATCTTTTTTCTGAACCGAAAAATCTGTATTTCCACCGAAGATTTATTTACAAAAGTTTGGGGCTACGATACCGATGCCGAAATCGGTGTTTTGTGGGTATATATTTCATATTTGCGAAAGAAACTTTCCGCCCTCGGTTCAAAAGTCGAAATAAAAGCAAAACGCAATGTCGGTTATATGTTGGAGGTTCGTGATGATTAAGCAACTGCGAAAAAAATTCATATTTACAGCAATGGTTGCCGTAACGGTGCTGATTGTCATTATCGTCGGAGCCATCAATATTTTTAACTGTATGGTGATTGATTCTCAAACCGACAGAACGCTTGAATTTCTTGTTCAAAAAAGTTTTGAACCCGATTTTAAAAAAAGCGAAGAACCAAGTAAAAATATGCCCGAAAAACGTGATATATTCGATAAACCGATGAACGAAGATACATTTATGGCATCACGCTGTTTTACGGTATATTTGACATCCGAAAATGGAATATTGCGTGTGGACACAGGCAGAATTTCGTCGGTCGATGAAAAAACCGCCACAGCCATTGCCGAGAAGATGCTTGAAAAAGGCAAATACAACGGCTCTTGCGACGGGTTTAAATTTGTTACCGCCGTAAAAGACACGGCGGTTCCCGTGAAAGATGACTTCGACAGCGTTATGGTTTTTCTTGATGTCAGCGGGGAGTTTTACAACATTGTTTCGGTTGCTGTTCTTTCCGCTGTTATAAGCGTTGTTACGTGGCTTTTAATGTTTTTGCTTGTTGTTGTGCTTTCCGAAAAAGCGATTCGCCCCATTGCGGAAAATATCGAACAACAAAAGCAGTTTATCACAAATGCCGGTCACGAAATAAAAACACCGCTTGCCATTATCCTTGCAAATACCGATGCGTTGGAACTCCACAACGGTGCAAATAAATGGAGCGATAACATAAGAACACAAACGAACAGGTTGAGCGGACTTATGCAAAATTTACTTTTGCTTTCAAAAACCGATGAAAAAATCAACAGCGACGTTAAGCAAGAAGTCAACGCAACCGACGTGCTTAAAGAGGTAACCGAGCCGTATGTCGAACTTTCGCAAAACGGTAACAAAACAATGGTTTTGGATGCCGAAGACGGTGTTACCGTGTGCGAGGTTCCCGACAGTTTGCGACAACTTTTTTCTGTGCTTGTCGACAATGCCGTGAAATATGCTGTTCCGTTCAGCGAAATTCATCTTGAACTTTATAAATCGAACGGCAAAACGATATTTAAAATAACAAACACCTGCGACAAATTGCCGGATGTTGAACCTCAAAAACTTTTTGACAGATTCTACAGGGGCGACAGTGCAAGAACTCAGACGGGTGGCGGTTACGGCATAGGTCTTTCGGTTGCCGCAGCCGTGTGTGAGGCGAACAACGGCGAAATCACCGGCGAATATATCGGCAAAGACAAAATTTGTTTTACCGTGAAAATTTAAAACCGATTATATATACGGTCATCTTCAGTTGAAGGTGGCTGTGTTTTTATTTCTTTCTAAAGTAAATTTAAGGTTGCGGTATTATTATTGTATCATCAAAAGGAGGCGATACAGTGAAATACCGTAACGAGTGGAAACAGGAAATAAACTTGACCGATATTTATGTTTTGCGACAAAGGTTGCGAGCGGTCGCAAATACCGATGCTCATGCGAGTGACGGTGTTTATGTTATAAGAAGTTTGTATTTCGATAATTTATATGACAAGGCGTTGCTCGAAAAAATCAACGGCGTTGACAGGCGTGAAAAATTTCGATTGAGAATATACAACGCCGACACGACAACGGTTTTTCTCGAAAAAAAGTCGAAAGTGAACGGTATGTGTGCAAAAGAACGCAGTTTAATAACCAAAGAGCAAGCCGAAAAAATCTTGCACGGTGACTACGACTTTTCAGGAGTATGTGAAGATTCGCTTTTAAACGAGTTGTGTTATAAAATCCGCACACAGGGACTGCATCCCAAAACAATTGTCGAATACACACGTGAACCGTTCACATTTCCGGCGGGCAATGTGCGAGTGACACTTGATTACAACATCCGCACGGGGCTTAACTGCGTTGATTTTCTTAACCCGAATTGCATAACCGTGCCGGCAGGGGAGGTCGGTGCCGTTTTGGAGGTCAAATGGGATGAATTTTTGCCGAGTATTATTCGTGATGCCGTGCAAATAAAAGGCAGAAGAACAACGTCATTTTCAAAATATGCGGCATGCCGAATTTACGGCTGACAAAACAAAAACACAATAAGATGATTAAAGACAGGAGAATTTATTATGACTTTTTCAGATATTTTTAAATCCGATTTTCTTGAAAATATAACAAGTGTTAATTTAATTGATACGGTTACAGCACTTGCGATTGCTTTCGGATTGGGTGTGTTTATTTTTTTAATTTACAAAAAAACTTTTAACGGTGTTATGTATTCGTCTTCTTTCGGCGTAACACTCATAGCACTCACAATGATCACAACACTTGTTATACTTGCCGTAACATCAAACGTTGTTTTATCGTTAGGTATGGTCGGTGCGCTTTCAATCGTGCGTTTCAGAACGGCGATCAAAGAACCGCTCGATATAGCATTTCTTTTTTGGGCAATAGCCGTCGGCATAGTTTTGGCTGCGGGAATGATTCCGCTTGCGGTAATCGGAAGTGTCGTTATCGGCGTTGTGCTTTTGGTTTTCGTAAACAAAAAATCGCATTTGAATCCGTATATTGCCGTTATCAACGTAAACAGCGGAACAACCGAAAATCAAGTTATGGATTTTCTTAAAAAGAATGTCAACCGCTGTGTTCTTAAAAGCAAATCGGTTCAAAAAGGTAACATCGAACTCAATGTGGAAATTCGCCTGAAAGACGACAACACATCGTTTGTCAACAGCATTTCCGAAATCGACGGTGTAAACAGCGTTGTATTTGTCAGTTACAATGGCGAATATCAGGGGTGATGAATAATGTCGACAAATAAAAATATCGATAAAATTTGTTGCGTTATTCTTGCTGTTACAATCTTGATATCGTGTGTTGCCGTCGGCATAAACGCCCTCGATTTTGACGGTGGTGTTGAGTTGGGTTATGAACTTAAACTTTTTGATGACAGTTATGTTCACACACTTGATATCGTCACCGACTCTTGGTGCGATTTTTTGGAAAATTGCGAAAACGAAGAATATGTCGATTGCAGTGTCGTGATTGATGGGGAATCTTACAAAAATGTCGGCATAAGGGCAAAAGGCAACACGTCGCTCAGCAAGGTTTCGCAGTACGGCAATAACCGATACAGTTTTAAAATCGAGTTTGATCGGTATGAAACAAAAACATATCACGGACTCGACAAATTGAGCCTTAACAATATAATACAGGATAACACCTATATGAAAGATTATCTTGTTTATACTTTAATGAACAAACACGGCGTGTCGACGCCACTTTGCAGTTTTGTGAATATTACGGTAAACGGCGAAATATGGGGGCTTTATCTTGCGGTTGAAGGCATAGAAGACGGCTTTCTTCAACGTAATTACGGCACCGACCACGGCGAACTTTATAAACCCGACAGCATGAATATGGGTGCGGGCAGGGGAAACGGAAAAGATTTCGACGGCAATATGTCCGACGGCGACTTTTCGATTCCCGAAGATAAAAACGCCGATGCCGACGGCAACTTCGGTTCGAAAAAAGATATGCCGAACCGTGAAAATCAAAATGCCGAGCCGAATGCCGAAAAACCGATGAAAGGCGGTTTCGGTTCCGAGGATAATATGAAAATCCCCGAAAATTTCGAACGGCGGGATGACGGCGATTTTTCGAAAAATGCTCCCGATATACCCCGATTTGACGGTGAAGGTGATTTGAATAACGTTCCCGACCCACCGCAGTTTGACGGTGAGGATAATGCAAACGGTGTTCCCGACCTACCGCAGTTTGACGGTGAGGATAATGCAAACGGTGTTCCCGACCCACCGCAGTTTGACAGTGACGAAAACGGCAACGGAAGGGATAACGGAAAGGGTATGGGCGGGCTAAACGGCTCCGATGATGTGCTTTTGAAATATACCGATGACGATTACGACAGTTACGCCAATATATTCGATAACGCAAAAACGGATATAACAAACGCCGACAAAAAACGGCTCATAAACGCACTCAAAACTTTAAACAGTGGTGAAAATGCGGAGTCGTGTGTCGACGTTGAAAGTGTAATACGCTATTTTGTTGTTCATAATTTCGTGTGTAATTTTGACAGTTACACCGGGCAGATGATTCATAATTATTATTTGTATGAAAAAGACGGCGTACTTTCGATGTTGCCGTGGGATTATAACCTCGCTTTCGGAGGTTTTATGTCGGGAACGGATGCGACAAGTTTAGTCAATTTCCCGATAGATACGCCTGTTTCGGGCGGTAGCGTCGAAGACAGACCTATGCTCAAGTGGATATTTGCCGATTCCGAGTATACCGAACTTTATCATCAATATATGTCGGAATTTATATCCGATGTTTTTGACAGCGGTTGGTTTGAGGAAAAGTATACACAAGTTATCGAAATGATTTCGCCCTATGTTGAAAATGACCCGACATCGTTTTGCACTTACGGTGAATTTAAAACCGGCGCCGATACGCTGAAAACATTTTGCGAACTTCGAGCCGAAAGTGTTAAAGGACAACTGAACGGCACAGTGCCGTCAACTTCCGAGGGTCAGTTGAAAGATAAAACAAATTTTGTCGATGCAAGCGGTTTGGATATTACACTTATGGGCGAGAATGATACGCACGATGAAATCCCCGCAGAAATCCTCGCA
>CAYPAB010000020.1:0-29110 GCA_964408605.1 uncultured Eubacteriales bacterium | reverse complement strand
TGCACCTAAAATTTAAAAATTTTAGGCGTACTGCGTTAGACTCCCGTCACCTTAAACATCGACAACAAAATATCAAAATCCTTTTCGTATTCCTTTGCGATGACGGGATATTGATATTTTATTTCAATACTTCCGCCTTTGCCGTCGTCGATGCAGTACACGGTTGTGACAACATCGTCGTCTTTGTCGCCCGTTTGCGAACGGTAGCAACTGTTCAAACTTTCGATTTTGAGCATTCCCTTATCCGTAAAAACGGCGAACGACTTTTTCGTATCGGCACAAAGTTTTGTGTAACTTACGTTCGACAGCGGAGTAATCGTCATTTTGACATTGGAATTACCCTTAGCCGTGAGCGTCGTGACACCTGTTTCGCACTTTGAGTCGAAAGTGGAACGGTCGATAAAAAGAGTGTAGTTTTTATAAGGGTCGATTGTCGGTTCCGTCGAGTGCGGAACCGAAAAAGACGGTGCTTCGGTTGTTTCGGGAACGGAAACCGTTTCGGTATAAGTTACCGAAGGTGCCGAAGGAACGGTGCTCTGCGAAAATTCGGTTTCCTGCAATGTGTCGGTAATTTCCGCTTTGCCGGTAAGCCTTCTGCCGAAAGGGGTCAAAAGGAATGTTACAACTGCCGCGCCGACAGCGACACAGGCAAAAACTATGTTGAGTATTTGCCTGACTTTGTTTTTGTTGTCTGTCATATTTTCGCTCCGAATTAAGCCTTGTCTTTAGAACCGAAAAGTTCGATCTTCTCACGAACGGTTTCTTTTATTGCTTCGCAACCGGGAGCGAGAAGTTTTCTGGGGTCAAAACCCTTGCCCTGAAGGTCTTTGCCTTCTTCGATGTATTTTCTTGTTGCTTCCTGGAAAGCAAGTTGGCATTCGGTGTTTACGTTGATCTTCGAAACGCCCAATGTGATTGCTTTTTTAACCATATCGGCGGGAATACCCGTACCGCCGTGAAGAACCAACGGCATTACGCCTGTTTTTTCCTGAACAGCCGCAAGAGTTTCAAAAGAAAGGCCCGCCCAATTTTCGGGATATTTGCCGTGGATGTTACCGATACCCGCCGCAAGCATTGTAACGCCGAGGTCGGCAATCATTTTGCATTCGTCGGGGTCGGCACATTCGCCGGCACCGATAACGCCGTCTTCTTCACCGCCGATGGAACCGACTTCGGCTTCGATGGAAAGACCTTTTTCTTCGCAAATGGCAACAAGTTCTTTTGTCTTTTCGATGTTTTCATCGATGGGATAGTGTGAACCGTCGAACATAATTGACGAGAAACCCGCTTCGATGCATGCTTTTGCACCTTCGTATGAACCGTGATCCAAGTGGAGAGCAACGGGAACGGTGATTTTGAGTTCATCGATCATTGCTTTTACCATGTCGGCAACGGTCTTGAAACCGCACATATATTTGCCTGCACCTTCGGAAACACCGAGGATAACGGGAGAATTCATTTCCTGTGCGGTAAGAAGAATGGATTTTGTCCATTCAAGGTTGTTGATGTTGAACTGACCGACTGCATAATGGCCGGCTTTTGCTTTTGTGAGCATGTCTTTTGCATTTACTAAAGGCATTGAAAACACTCCTATATAAAAAATTTAATTAAAAACGGTGGATATTGACCCGTGGGTGCTGTATTAAACGTTTTCTTCCCTGAGGTCAAGAACAATCTCTTTGCTTTTCGGAACAAGGTGAGTGCATTTTACACCCGCCGCCTCAAACATACGTTTTGATGCTCTGGTGGAAGATGTGTCGGCGTATTTGTCGGAAAGATAAACAACTTCCGCAATACCGCTTTGAATTATCGCCTTTGCACATTCGTTGCACGGAAAAAGCGCAACGTAAATTCGGCTTCCGGCAAGATTTCTGCCACGGCAGTTCAAAATTGCGTTGAGTTCCGCATGGCAAACATAAGGGTATTTTGTGTCGTATGAATCGTCGGCACTGCGTTCCCACGGGAAAAGGTCATCGTCGCACCCTGCGGGGAAACCGTTATATCCAACGGATAAAATGCGGTTTTCGTTGTTGACGATACATGCACCAACCTGTGTATTGGGGTCTTTGCTTCGCTTCGCCGAAAGAACGGCTGCACCCATGAAAAACTCGTCCCAAGAAATATAGTCGTCTCTTTTCGACATGGCGAACCTCCGAAACATTGCTGAACCGCATAGCGGAACATCTATTTAATACCATTCTACATTATACAATCTTGTTCCGATTTTTTCAATACATTTTTTTAATTAGAAACAACTTTGAAATAACTTTGCAAAATAATTCCGAAAAAGAAAAAACGAAAGAGTTGAATGTGGTATTATGTGTCATATCAAAACCAAGGGGTGGAAAAAATGGTAAAAGATTATTTTAAAAGAGTTTACAAAGACGTCAGCAAGCCCGAACTCATATATTGGTGGGTGATGAGGTTGCTTATGATAGGCGGAATCGTTTACAGGCTCGTAAAACCCGACGGTTTGGGCATTTATCAGCCTATGCAGATGACCGCAAATCTTGTCGGTATGTTTGCATACGAACTTTGCCAGATGTTTCCGAGGGGAACGTTTCCGAGATATTTTTCGCATAAATTTCAAAATCTTGCCGGTGCCATGTTCTTTTTGGCATCGTTCGGCGGAGCGTTTTTGAATTTTTACTATTCTATTCCGGCGTATGACAAGGTGTTGCATACCTTGGGGTGTGCGGTCGGTGTTTACGTAAGTTACGAGTGCATTTGCGCAATTCAACTTCGTGATAAAACAGTGTGTCCGCCCCGTATCGCCGCGATCGCCGCAATGGGTCTTGCGTTTGCTTTCGCCTGCGGTTGGGAAATTTTCGAATTTACTTTCGACCAATGGTTCGGAGGTGACGCTCAACATTGGGATTTGGCAAAAGCGATTGAAGAAGCGGGCGGTCTTGAAAACGTGTTTATGCTTATTCCGTTAGACGAAGAACGTCTTGAATCACGCTTTGCGATAATGGATACCATGGAAGACACCATTCTTAATTGTATAGGTGCGGTCGCAATGTATATTGTCCTTAAAATAAAACCGTACAGGCACACAGGCCCTAACAATATCAACAAAATCATCGAGGAAGAATTAGACAAAAATACCAAAGAAACACAATCGGCGTAATTTAATATTGATTATTGAGAAAAAAAGTTATATAATCAACCTGTGTAATTATAAAAAGGAGGAGATCCTATGTCAAAAAAGGTGTTGGCAGTTGTACTGTCAGTTATCCTTGCATTTTCGGTGATTACTGTTCCGGTCGGTGCGGCTGATATCGCACTTCCCCAAACAAGCATCGAAAATATTTTCAATGTATTCATTGACCAACTCATTTCGTATCTTCTTAAGTACCTCAACAAATATTGGCCCGGCTATGAAGATCAATGGGGCACAAACGAAGACTATGTTTCCGAAAACTTCTACAAAGGCGAAGACAGTTTCGACAGAGAAGTCGATCCCGACGCTCAGTGGAAACTCGGTTATGCGGGTGCTTCGCTCCTTGACGGCATAGCACCGTTAGACGGCGACTATTTCCTTGCCGGTACGCTTGAACCCATTGTAGGCCGTGTGCCCACCGCAGTCATCGACGATCAGCGTGTTCGTGTGTTCGCTTTAAGTGACGGTGCCGGCGGAACATTCATTCAAGCGGCTATCGACGGCTTCGGTCTTTCCCGTGGCGATGTTATGGAAATCCGCTCCAGAATGGCCGATTTCGCAGAGGAAAACAACATTATTTCCATCAACGTTTCGGTTCTTCATCAGCACTCATGTATTGATACATTGGGCATGAACGTGCCTCTTGCACCCGCCCTTATTTTGAATACGGGTAACGCCGCAACAGGCGGTCTTCTTGATGACCAAAAAATCGAGAAGAATCAGCAGTTTATGGAAAACCTCTACACAAAAACGGTTTATGCCATGAAACGTGCGGTTAATAATATGAAAATCGGCGACCTTTATTACGGTGCTGCGGATATTGCCGATTACGTTAAAGATAAACGTGATCCTCAGCAGATAGACGGCGAACTTCACAGACTCCGTTTCGTTCCCGAAGACGGAATAGGCGAAACTTGGATTCTCGAAGCCGCTATCCACTGCACAAGCATCGGTGCGGGCCCCGACAAAATCACTGCGGATTTCCCCTACTATATTGAAAAAACAATTCGTGAAGAAGTCGGCGCAAATGTTGTGTTCGTTCAAGGTGCGCAACTTGCCGTTACAAGCAGAAACTTCCTTCTTTGTGACGAATGCGGTTCTATCCCCGTAATCGAGCATACTGTTGACGGCGTTGTTGTAAGTTGCCCGAACGAATGCGTTGAACCCGTTGTAAACACGGATATCAACAAAGCAAAAGACCTTTGGTGGGAAAAGAACATCGGCGACAAGACCAATGTTCAGGCAATGCAGGAATTCGGCTACTCACTCGCAAAGAAAATTATGGCGGTTGATACCGAAGAAAAACTTGACCCCGTTCTTAACATAAAAATGAAAGAAGTCGCACTTCATGTCGACAACGAAATTCTTACTCTTGCCGCTCGTGAAGACGTTCTTAATGCGGTTATTACCAAAAACGGCGATAACTACAACCTGATAACCGAAATCGGTTATATGGAACTCGGTAACAGCGTTACTGTATTCCTTTGCCCCGGTGAGTTCGATCCGCTTCTTATCTACGGCGGTCCCGAATCCGGCGATGCCGCTTGGATGGGTGGCGAGTGGGGTATGCCCGCACTTGCCGAGTGCATCCCGAATGAAAACATTATCGTTTTCGGTCTTTGCAACGACCACGCCGGTTATGTTCTCAGAGATAACGAGTATCACTCGATCCTCAGCGACAACGAAGAAATTAACATTATAAGCAAAACTTCCGGTTCAACTCTTGTAAGCGCATTTATGGATTTGCTTAAAGAAATCGAAGAAGCCGCTTAATAACAGGTAATTCGCAAACTGAATAATAACGGAAAGGTGATTTCTATGAAAAAAACAAGAAAACTCATTTCGGTTATATGTGTAGTCGCAATGCTTGTCGGCACCCTTTCAACTGTCGGTCTTGCCGCAAACAAAAAGGTTAACTACACTATAATCAACCCCTATGAAGATGTTGATTGGTCTTGGGAAAAATACAAAGCAGACCTTCACTCACATACAACAGCCTCCGACGGCGACAGCACTCTCAAGGAAATGCTTGAAGTAAACTACGATTACGGTTTCGATATCTATGCTGTTTCCGACCACGGCACAACAAGTTACAGTTGGACATATCAAGAAGTTATCCCCGCTGTTAAAGTTTTCCTTGCCATTAAAGACGGCGTAACGGAAATAGTTACTCTCGACGAAGAAGGCGGATACACCTTCGACGGTGACAGATACGACCTTATCACCGAAAACGGCGGCGACTATTACTATCAAACATACGATGACGGAACACAGGGTCAAAAAATGCTTCGTGTACCTTTCGCTAACGAGCAGAACCCCACTTCTTTGAACAATGCTCACGTTAACACATGGTTCGTTGATTACGGCCACGGTGTTGTCGGCGGCACAAGTGATTACGAAACTCCCATAAAAGCAGTTGACGAACTCGGCGGTCTTTCCGTAATCAACCACCCCGGCGAATACACAAGCGCACGTGACGAAAAATGCACGGCTGACGCTTACGACGAAAGTTACTCATACTATATCGAAAAATTCGAAAGCCTTCTTTTGAAATATCCCACATGTATGGGTATCGACGTTAACAGCAAGGGCGATACAAGAACACGTTTCGACAGAAAACTTTGGGACATTATGCTTATGGACCTTACTCCCGGTGGCAGAAATGTTCTCGGTATCGCTACAAGCGACGGTCACAGAGTTTCGGCGGCATACACAGGTTACACAATGATGATTATGCCTTCAAATACTGTTGACAACCTTAAAAACTGCATGAGCAAGGGTGAATTCTTTGCGGCAAGCAGATGCATAGGCAACTATGAAGAACTTCAGGAAATCGCAACATATCTTGTTCAAAACGGTGATGATGAGGCTGTTGCAATCGGTCAGGATATTCTTGACAGACAGGCTGAAAACTACAGAGCAAAATATGAAGCCCCCTATGAACTTGAAGCCCCCGAAATCAAAGAAATTATCGTTGACGACGATGAAGACAAAATCACACTTGATGTTGACGATGATGCACTTTGCATTCGTTGGATAGCAAACGGCAAAACAATCGGTTACGGCAACGAAATCGATCTTAACGAACACAGCGACGAAATCGGCACTTACATCAGAGCCGAAGTATTCGGCAAAGGCGGTATCGTTTATACTCAGGCTATGATGCTTGAATATGACGGCGCTCCCGAAGCATCAACAAACAACGCTCACGATTTTTGGTGGGTAGCAAGCCTTGTTCCGGACACTCTCGTTAAATTCCTCGCTTCTCTTGACATTTTCAAATATATTTGGGAAGCAATTAAGTAAATAGAACAATAAATCGGCTGTAAAGAACGTGTGTTTTTTACAGCCGATTTTTTGAATAAGGACAAAACAAGGTGTATTGTAAACAGGGAAACCGCTTGCGTTGTTTTTTCGGGGCATTATGGAAAATTTGTTAATGTTGTTTTTGGGAATATTCATTTCTCTGCTCGGCGTTATCAATATCAGAGGGAACATAAGTACGATACATAAATATAACAGACGAAAAGTAAAAGAGGAGGATGTGAAAAAATACGGCAAGGCGGTCGGAACGGGAACGCTTATTTTAGGATTATCGTTTGTTTTCGGTTACATTGCTCTGTTTTGTAGCGAAAAAGAGATGCTGTGTATCGTTTTTTCGGCAGCGGTTGTGGGTTCGGAGACTTATTCGAACTTCGATGCTTAATAACAAGGGGATTTTTTGAAATATTTCCGGATTTTTTGAAATTTTTCGGTATGGCTTGAACAACGAATGAAAACAGTATATAATATACCGAAAAGACCGCATATTATATATGTGTTGTTCAAGGGGAATGTTATGGATAAATTGAATTATAAACGCACAAAACGTGCTTGCTATTTTGCGTATCTTGCGATGTCGTCGGTATTCGCTTTACCGCCGTTGCTTTTTGCGACATTTCGTGAAATGTACGGAATTTCATACACGCTTCTCGGAACGCTCGTGCTTGTGAATTTCTTTACACAACTTGCGATAGACTTGGTTTTCAGTTTTTTCAGCAAGCATTTCAATATTCAAAAAACCATTCGCTTTATGCCTCTTATAACGTCATTGGGGTTGTGCGTTTATGCAACCGTGCCGACGCTGTCTCCCGATTATGCCTATATCGGGCTTCTTGTCGGTACAATTATTTTTTCCGTTGCGGCGGGGCTGAGCGAAGTGCTTGTCAGCCCGACAATTGCGGCGTTGCCGTCATCTACAACCGATAAAGATTTAAGTGTTCTTCATTCGCTTTACGGCTACGGATTTGTCAGCGTTGTTGTCATAAGCACATTGTTTTTAAAATTTGTCGGCAACAAATATTGGGCGGTTTTGGTGTTCCTTTGGGCTGTATTGCCCGCTGTGTCAGCTGTTTTTTTGGCGAGGTCGCCGATTCCGGATATGAATATGGAAGGGTCTTTTGAAAAATCCGAAAAGAACAAACACCGCACAAAAGGTATTATTTTGTGTGTTCTGTGCATATTTTTAGGTGCCTCCGCCGAAAACACAATGTCAAACTGGATTTCCGTATACGCCGAAAAGGTGCTCAATATACCGAAAGTTTGGGGCGATATCTTTGGAATGTCGATGTTTGCCGTTCTGTTGGCGGTCACACGAACCGTATATGCAAAATACGGCAAAAATATTTCCAAAACATTGCTTCTCAGTATGTCGGGAGCCGTTGTTTGCTATTTTGCGATTGCTTTTTCTTCAAACGCCGTTTTTTCGCTCGTGGCGTGCGTTGCGGTCGGCATTTGCACATCTATGCTGTGGCCCGGAACATTGATTTTGATGGAAGAAAAAATCCCCGCCGTCGGCGTTGCCGCCTACGCTTTGATGGCATCGGGCGGAGATCTCGGCGCTTCGGTCGCACCGCAGTCGCTCGGCATTATTGTTGATAATATAGCCCTCACCGAATGGGCAAAAACACTCGGTGTCGAATTGTCGATGACAGCGGAACAGGTCGGTTTTAAGGTCGGAATGCTTTTGGCAGCCGTATTCCCGATTTTGGGTGTGATTTTGCTGTTATATATGAAAAGATTTTTTGAAAAACACAGTATAAACTGAAAACGGGAGATGTAAAAGGCAGAAGTTTTTTACATCTCCGTTGTATTATGTTGGGTTTTATGGTAAAATATAAAAAATAAATCTGAAAGGATGATTTTATGAAAGCGGTTTTGACCGTTGTCGGCAAAGACAGAGTCGGAATTATGGCGGGCGTCTGCGTCGTTCTTGAAAAATTGAACGTAAATATTCTTGATATAAGCCAAACGGTTATGCAAAATATGTTCACTATGAATATGCTTGTCGATTTAAGTGAAGCAAACGAAGATTTTCCGAATGTTGCCGAGGCACTTGATAAAGAGGGCGAACGGTTAGGGGTCAGCGTTCGCATTCAGCGTGAAGATATTTTTGATGCTATGCACAGAATTTGAGGTGTGAGATGATAAATCAACATGAAATAATCGAAACCTTAAATATGATTGACAAACAGCATCTTGATATACGCACGATAACCATGGGTATTTCATTGCGTGACTGTGCGCATCCCGACCCGAAAATCTGTGCGACAAAGATGTATGATAAAATCACAAAATATGCCGAAAACCTTGTCAAAACAGGCGAGGATATAGAGCGTGAAATGGGCATTCCGATAATTAACAAACGCATTTCCGTAACGCCTGTGGCAATTGCGGCGGAAAGTTCCGAAACGGAAGATTACACCGTGTTTGCGAAAGCGCTTGACAATGCCGCCAAAACGTGCGGTGTGAATTTTATCGGCGGTTTTTCGGCACTTGTTCAAAAAGGGTTCACCGTCGGTGACAGACGGCTTATAAACTCCATACCCGAAGCGCTCGCAACAACCGATTTTGTTTGTTCTTCCGTAAACGTCGGTTCAACAAAAGCCGGCATAAATATGGATGCCGTTAAACTTATGGGCGAAACGGTCAAGGCGACCGCTTTACGCACAAAGGATAATGACGGCTTCGGCTGTGCAAAACTTGTTGTTTTTTGCAATGCGGTCGAGGATAATCCGTTTATGGCGGGGGCTTTTCACGGTGTCGGTGAGCCGGAATGTGCAATAAACGTCGGCGTTTCGGGGCCGGGTGTTGTGTATAACGCACTCAAAGGTGTGCGTGGCGCCCCGTTCGATGTGGTTGCCGAAACCGTGAAGAAAACGGCGTTTAAAATAACAAGAATGGGTCAACTTATTGCGTGCGAGGCATCAAAAAGGCTCGGTGCCGAATTCGGAATTGTTGATTTGAGCCTTGCACCGACACCAGCAAGGGGCGATTCCGTGGCACGGATATTGGAAGAAATCGGCGTTGATGTATGCGGAACTCACGGCACGACTGCCGCTCTCGCACTTCTTAACGATGCGGTTAAAAAAGGCGGAGTTATGGCATCGTCGAGTGTCGGCGGATTGTCGGGTGCTTTTATCCCCGTTTCGGAGGATGAAGGTATGATAGAGGCTGCCGAAAAAGGCGTTTTGACTCTTGACAAACTTGAGGCGATGACTTGTGTTTGTTCCGTAGGTCTTGATATGATTGCGGTTCCCGGTGATACGAGTGCCGAAACAATTGCGGCGATAATCGCGGATGAAGCTGCGATCGGAATGATAAACTGCAAAACTACCGCCGTGAGAATTATTCCCGCACCTAACAAAAACGTCGGTGATACGGTTGAAATGGGCGGTCTTTTGGGAACTGCACCCGTTATGTCTGTTCATAACGAGGGAAGTGTCAATTTTATAAACAGGGGCGGAAGAATACCCGCTCCGCTTAACAGTTTGAAAAATTAAGGGGTGTGTAAAATGTATTTGAACGAGCATTTTAAAAGTGTCGAAAAGCACTTGGGACTTCCGAGTGAGGCAATTGAAGTTTTCGAGAGCCTTGCCGAAAGAATCGAAAACGATGCGGATTTTTCCGCACAATTCGGGGCGTTGATTGATAAATATATGAATCCCGAAGCGCACGATTTTGACAAATGCAACGAAGATTTAAAATCGGTTGCAAACGGTTTCGGTGTAAACGAATACACCCTCAACTATGTCTTTTTGCTTGTCGCTTCGGAAATAATGCACGAAAGATATAAAACGGCGGGGCTGAGCGATTCGCTTTTTTATGACACAATAAAAGACTTGCGCTATAAATTCAATGAATGTGTTGCCTGCAAGGAAGCATACGGAACATTTGTTACGTCGTGGAACACACAGTTTTATAACTTGCGCCGTTTCGCCTTGGGAAGATTTCAGTTTGAATATTCAACATTTTCGATGTTCGATGAATACACAACCTCAGCCGGAGTGAAAATAAAACACGGTGACAAAACATTGGGCTTCCACATTCCGTCTTCCGGCATTTCGCTGACCGACGACGTTCGCTTGGATTCATATAAAAAGGCGTATGAGTTTTTAAAAGATTTCCGCCGAGATGACGGTTTGATGATATTCGAATGCGGGTCATGGCTTTTGTATGACAAATATAAAACGTTTTTGCCCGAAAATTCAAATATAGTTAAGTTTATCGACGATTTCGAAATAATCGACAGCGGAGAAAACGAAAAGTTTAACGATGCGTGGCGAATTTACGGTAAATACGGCTACGAAACATACGAAAATTGGCCCGAAAACACCTCTTTGCAAAGAGCGTTCAAAAAATATGTTTCCGACGGCAACAAAACCGGTCACGGTCACGGAATTATCGTCTTTGACGGCGAGAAAATAGTGAGATAAAATACTTTTAAATACATAAAAAGCACCCTCCCGCGGAATTTCCGTGGAAGGGTGTTGTGTTTTTGCCGAGTTATTCTTCGATAGCCGCTTTCTTTGAGTTGATTTTGTAAAGAACTTCGGAATCGAATTTTTCGCTTCTGTCGTAGTTGTAAATACCGTTGAGTTCCTGTTCAACGTCTGTAAGTTGCGTATAGCAGAAACCGATCATTTTCGGGTTGTCGATCATAGCCGTTGTAAGACCGTCGTATCTTTCGTAAAATTCCTCAAGCGATGTTGCCGCATTGCCGTAGCCCCATGCTTTTTCACGGTCGTTTTCGGGGTTTGAAAGGTCGATTCTTATACCGCCGTATTCACTGACGAAAACAGGTTCGCCGTGCCATTTTTGAAGGTGGCTGAAACGGTCATGGAGAGTGTTTTCGGTAAAGAGTTTGTCGTAGTTCGCCTTGAAAATATTGTAATCCTGTTCGTAATCGTGAACATCGAAAATATCCGTTTCAACATGGAAGTTACCGCTTGTGTCGATACAGGGGCGGGTCTTATCCATACTCTTGACGGTTCTGTAAACGATACGCAAAATATCGTCATCCTGTTTTTTGCCGTCGATATCCCATGTTTCGTTGTAAGGACACCAGCCGATAATCGAGGGATGGTTGAAGTCACGTTCGATTTCTTCTTCAATTTCAAGAAGATAATAACGAAGCGATTCGAAAATAGTGTGGTTAGCACCCCAGTTGCCGTGCTCACCCCAAACGATGTAACCCAATTCGTCGCAATAATGGAGGAAAAGAGGTTCAAAAATCTTTTGGTGAAGACGTGCGCCGTTGAAACCTGCTTTCATCGAAAGAAGAATATCGTTTTTCAAAGCCTCCGCCGAAGGTGCGGTATAAATGCCGTCGGGATAAAACCCTTGGTCGAGAATGAGGCGTTGGAATACGGTTTTGCCGTTGATTTTCAAACCGTCGGAGCAAAGTTTAACTTCACGCAAGCCGAAATAACTTGAAACCTCGTCACCGCCGAAAGAAAGTTTAAGTGCATAAAGTCCGCCTTTGCCGACTTCCCAAAGATGTTTTTCCGAAAGTGCAAGCGTAACGGTAACGGTTTGTCCGAAAGTTTTAACCGAGGATTTTCCGACTTCGGCACCGTTCCAAAGAGCCGTAGCACAAAAATCGCCTTCGCCGACGATGTCGGCGCTTATTGTAACCGTGGCATTGTCGATGTTCGGAAATACTTTGAAATTCTTTATGTAGTTTACGGGGCAAAATTCCATGTAAACCGTCTGCCAAATACCCGTTGTGCGGGTATAGTCGCAGTCGTGTGAGTAAAGAAGTTCGCTCTGTTTACCACGTGCTTGAAGGGGTGAACGTGTGTCGTCTTGTGCGTAAACGGTGATTATGTTGTCGCCCTCGCTCAAGAAGTCGGTAGCGTCGATTCTGAAAGAGGTGTAACCGCCGAAATGTTCGCCGGCAAACTTGCCGTTAATAAAAATACGTGCGTGGAAATCAACAGCACCGAAAACAATAAAGGCTTTGCCGATGGCAAGTTGCTCTTTTGTAACGGTTACGGTTTTTTTATACCAAACAGCCGCCATAAAATCTTTGTAGTTGATGCCGGAAAGTTCACTTTCGGGGCAGAACGGAACATTGATTTTTTTGGAAAGTTTGCAATCGTTCTCGTAAAGTTTCTTTTCTTCGCCGGAATTTCCGAAATCAAAATCAAAATCCCATTCTCCGTTGAGAATTACATAATTTTCGCGGAAAAATCCCGGATTGGGGTGTTCGTTTCTTGGAATCATAAAAATATCTCCTTGTTAATTTGATTTTAAGTATATAAGAAGCACACCGATATCGGCGGGCGAAACACCGCTTATGCGAGATGCCTGCCCGATTGTTTCGGGGCGAATCTTTTGAAGTTTTTCAACAGCCTCAAGACGAAGATTGATGATTTTCGTGTAGTCGATATCATCGGGAATTTTTTTGACTTCCAGTCGTTTTTGTTCTTCAACTTGCGCAAGTTGACGGCGGATGTAACCTTCATATTTGAGGTTTATTTCAACCTGTTCGAAAATTTCGTCGGGTAAATCGGGACGTTTTTTGTCGAACGGCGTAAGCAGGGTATAAGAGAGTTGCGGTCTTTTAAGAAGTTCCGAAAGCCTGCAACCGGTCGTGATGGGGGCTGTCCCGACATCGCTCATCACTTTTGAAAGTTCGGCTGACGGGGAAACGGTCACTTTTGAAACACGTTCGGTTTCCTCGGCGATGAGTTGCTTTTTCAGTTGCAGTTTTTGATAACGTTCTTCGCTTATCAATCCCAAGGAATAACCGATTTCGGTAAGCCTTAAATCGGCGTTGTCCTCCCTTAAAATAAGACGGTATTCGCTTCGTGACGTCATCATTCTGTAGGGGTCACGGCAACCTTTTGTAACGAGGTCATCAATAAGTGTGCCGATATAAGAAGTGCTTCTGTCGAGAGTAAACGGCGATTCTTTTTTGACTTTCCTTGCGGCGTTGATTCCGGCAACAAGACCTTGCGCCGCCGCTTCTTCGTAACCTGACGAACCGTTAAACTGACCCGCACCGAAAAGGCCGGGCAGACGGATAAATTCCAATGTGGATTTTAAAGCCAACGGGTCAACGCAGTCGTATTCAATAGCATAGGCGTTACGCATAACTTTTACGTTTTCAAGACCTTTAATGCTTTTGAGAATTTTCAACTGAACATCTTCGGGCAAAGAGGATGAAAGCCCTTGTAAATAGAGTTCTTCGGTATTGAGTCCGCACGGCTCTATGAAGACCTGATGCCTGTCTTTTTCGGAAAACCGAACGATTTTATCCTCAATGCTTGGGCAGTAGCGTGGGCCGACGCCCTCAATTTTTTTTGAATAAAGAGGGGAGCGGTGCAAATTGTCGAGTATGACTTGCTTCGTTTCGAGATTTGTGTATGTAATGTGGCAAACCGCTTTGTTTTGCAGTTCTCCGCTTGGCGTTTCGAATGAAAACGGCGTAATTTTTTCGTCGCCGATTTGCTCCTCAAGACCCGAAAAATCAACGCTTCGCCTGTTAATACGCGGTGGAGTTCCCGTTTTGAATCTGCGCAACGGAACGCCCAACTCAACAAGTGAATCGGAAAGTTTGTTTGAGGGGAACATACCGTCGGGACCGCTTTCGTAAGAAATATCACCGACATAGACTTTGCCTTTTAAAAATGTGCCTGTTGCGAGAATTACACATTCGGCACGGTAAACGGCCTCAAGGTTTGTTGTGAGTTCCCACATTCCGTCGTCGGTTCTTTTCAACGAGGTTATTTCCGCCTGTTTAATATCAAGGTTTTCCTGCTGTTCAAGGCGGTGTTTCATATATTGCGTGTATTTTCTGCGGTCTATTTGTGCCCTCAGCGAATGCACGGCGGGGCCTTTGCCTAAATTAAGAACACGGCTTTGTATAAGGTTTTTGTCTGCGGCTTTTCCCATTTCGCCGCCCAACGCATCAATTTCACGCACAAGATGACCTTTGGAGGTGCCTCCGATAGACGGATTGCAAGCCATATTGGATATCCAATCGAGGTTTACGGTGAAAATGACGGTGGAAACGCCGAGTTTCGAACAGGCTAAAGCGGACTCCACACCGGCGTGACCCGCACCGATTACCGCAACATCGTATTTTCCTGCAAAATAGTTCATATAAATCGCCCGTTATCCTATAAATTTAACGTGACCGTCTTCTCTGCTTTTGAAAGGCGGTTTTTCGTTCGGGTAGCCTAACGAGATGCCTAAAAGGAAGTGCCAATCTTCGGGAATATCCAAAATCTTTTTCCATTTTTTGCTCATTTCGGTGTTTTCGAAAAGTGCGCCGAGAGAGCCTATCATACACGAGCCGAGACCCAAAGAATGCGATGCCAAAGCAATGTTTTCAGCCATTAAGCCCGCCGACATACCGTCGGGGTTTTCAGCAAAAATGAAAATGAAAACGGGTGCGTTGTGATAGACGGGGCGAACATCGTAACCGGTGTAGGCGGGGGTGTCCCAACCGACGGTGTCTTTGAAGTCGGTGTTCATTTCGTCTAAGAGAGCGGCGTTTTTTGTAACTCTTAAATGACAGGGCTGAGTGTTTCTGCCACTCGGAGCACGGATCGCGGATTGAATAATAACATCAAGCAACTCGTCGGGAACCTGTTGAGAAGTGTATTCACGGATCGTTTGCCGTGATAAAATCGTTTTTATAGTGTCGTTCATTTTATGCACCTTTCTGCTGTTTGATTAAGGAAAGATAGCCTTTCGCAACCGCATCGGAAACGGAAATATCAAGCGTGTATGCCGCTTCGATGGTGGTGTCAATATCACTGCCGACAATACTTTTGATGATGTCGGTTTTTTTGTCGAGAAAATATGAACTGTTGGCATCCGCATCACCGCGTAAAACGAGGAAAATATAATCGTTCGAACCGATAACGGCGGCATAGCGTGATTCGAGCTCGTGGACTTTATCGAAAAATCCCGCGGGGTAAGACGGGTCGTCTTTGTGAAGAACAACGGTCTGCACGGAACTTTTATAACCGCTTTCGGAAAGATATTCGGCGGCTTGTTCCATGGTTTGCTCACCGGCGTTGACCATCGACGACATATTTTGAAATTTAAGAACGAGCGTTTCAATATCGGTTTCGCTTAAACGCACGGTGTTGCCGGAATTGTCCGTTTCGCTGAAGTAACCGGTGATAGCCTGAAAAACGATGTAATTTGTGCGAAAATTCGCAAACAGTCTGGAAACGGGAATTTCCTCTATTCCGCCGTCACCGTAGTAATAAAGCAAAAGTGCGTCACGGTAAGCGTCGGCGGTGAATACTTTTGTGAGTGTTTGCTTTGTTATGCCGATGTTTTTGTAGTAATTGCCGTAAATTCCCCAATAAGCATTCACTTTTTCCGAAACGGAGGCTTTTTGCGCCGTTGTCAGCGATAAACCGTAAGCGTGGGCGAGCGAATTTGTTTTGAAATATGTTCCGGTGAGTTGTTCCGCACGGGTTTTGAGTTCTTCGTAATTTGCGTTTACGCCTAACTCAACCGAAGCACAGTCAAGATAATATGTGAAAACGTCATCGGAAATTTTAACACCGTCAACCGTTACGGCATTCGGCTTTTCGGAAAACGAGCAAGCCGAAAAAACAAGAACGGAAAACAGGCAAGATAATGCCGTAATAAGCGACAACGCTTTTTTGAAAAAATGTTTAGAACGGTTCGGCATAATTTCACCTCGAAATCACAATTGAATTACATATTACATACATAACACAGTATAACAGAAAGAACACTCTTAAACAAGTATAAAAAATGAATATTTTCAAATAATATTGACACAAAGGAGGAATCTGTGTGAAAAAAGATGTCAACGGAAAACAGCGTCGAACGGTGAAAGTGAACGGCGTTAAAATCGTCAATGCCGAAAATGTCAAAAAACCTCAGAAAAACAATGATGACGGAAGTTTCGACGGCACCGAAAATTTGATTTGGCTTGCGGATAAAGATAATCTCGAACTGTAAAAAGGCGTAAAAAACGCAGTCCGCATAAAACAGGAGGATGTTAAAAAAGGCTGTAAAAAACGCAAGTTTTTTACAGCCTGTCGGTTTTAGAAGAAAGATTCAATATTCTTGAATTTATTGTGCAACGTCAACCTGCTCGCTCTCGTGCTTCTCTCGTAATGCGGCGTAAACAGGTTCGAGTTTTTCTTTTGTGAGGGGATAGCCGAAACGGAAGATAAGCCAAACGCCCGTATAAACGACTGCGGGAATGATGGTGCAAATAAACATTATCTTGTTACTTGTGCCGTTTTCGGCGATAAAGCCGATGCCGGCTGTTTCGCTGTCGTATTTAGCCCATTGAAGAAGGAACAAACCGCCTGCATCCGCAATTGCCTGACCCAACTGACGGCCGAAGGTGTAAGCGGAATAGACCGCACTTTCGTTTCTTTCGCCGGTTATGTATTCCTGATAATCGATAACGTCCATAACAACAGCCCAGCAGGTAAGACTTACAAATGTATAACCGAAGCCGATAAGCAACAGGCATAACATAAAGAGCCAAGCGGGGTAAATACCCTGTTGGGGATTTATCCAATAAATGAATGTTTCGCTGTTTGCGGTTACCGCCAAAAATACCGAAGCGATAGCGGCGATGATCGACATTTTTCCGCAAAGTTCTTTTTTGCCGTATTTTGCGGCGAGTTTCGGCGTGAACAAAATCAATGCCGCCATGGGAAGATAGGTGCAAATTGTACCCAAAACGCTGAGACTTGTGTTGGTGAAATAGTTTTTGTAAAGATATGCGTTGAACGAGTTAAACTGAAGTTGACCGCTGATAAGAACACCCGAAAGTGTAATCATTACAAAAGGTCTTGATTTGAAAAGACCCAAGTAAGTCTTTTTGAAATCTATTTTTTCTTCGTCGATTGCGGGTACACGCTCTTTTATGTTTTTGTGACCGACAAGATAGAAAATAATCGACATAACACCCATAAGGAGTGCGTAAATAAACATTCTGTTTCCGTCGGCAACTTCTATTTCTTTGCCGGTTGTTTGGTCGATGGTGCCTGTTCCGACATATACAACGAAAGGTGCGATAAGTGTAACGACCGCACCGCCTACGCCCGAACCGACCGAACGTGCGGTCGAAAGAAGCGTTCTGCCTTTGGGGTCATCGGTGATAACGGATGCGAGTGAACCGAACGGGATGTTCATTGCCGTGTACATTGTGCAATACAAAATGTAAACGAAATAACAAATGGCAAGCAGGATAGTTGTGTTTTGAACCGCTTTGTTATACGGCAAAAAGCAAAGTACGGTCGAAAGACCGAGCGGAACCGCCATAAGCCTTAAATATTGGCGGAACTTACCGTCACGTCCCGCTTTACGTTTCGCTATGACCGCACCCCAAAGAGGGTCGTTGACAACGTCCCAAAGACGTGTAACGATGAACATATATCCGACGAGTTTCGGTGCTATCTTCAAAACGTCGGTCATAAAAATTTTCAAATAACTTGTGATGTAGGTGAGGTTAAACATATTGGCCGCTTCCGCTGTTGTGTAGCCGGCTACCTCTTTGATCCCGATTTTGTTGGGATGATTGTTAACCTCTTTTTCCTTTTTCGGCTTTGCTGTTTTTGACAAGGGGATTCCTCCTTATGCTTCGTAATTGACGGCAAGACCGCCTTCGCTTGTTTCACGGTAGTTGTGTTTTAAGTCTTTGCCTGTTTGATACATCGTATCAACTACGGTGTCAAATTTGACTTTTCGTGTCGCCGTAAGAAAGTTGGCTAACGAAAGTGCGTTTATCGCACGCATCGCGGCAACCGCATTGCGTTCAATACAAGGTATTTGAACAAGTCCGCAAACAGGGTCACAGGTGAGCCCCAAATAATGCTCCATTGCGTTTTCAGCGGCATATTCGACTTGATCGAGATCCATCATGTGAAGTTCTGCGAGAGCGGCTGATGCCATGGAACACGCCGTTCCGACTTCCGCCTGACAGCCTGCTTCCGCACCGCTGATGGATGCGTTTTTCTTAACGATGTTACCGATGATTCCGCCCGCCGCAAGAGCTTTTGCTATTTCGAAATCGGTAAAACCTTTCTTTTCCTGCATATAGTAAAGAACCGCCGGAAGCACGCCGGAAGCACCGCAAGTGGGCGCTGTTGTGATTATTCCGCCACCGGCATTTTGCTCACCCGCCGCAAATGCGTAGGCGCAAACAAGACGGTTTTCACGTGTTTCGGGAGTTTCATCCATATGGCGTTGGGAATAAAGAAATTTTGCTTTGCGTTCAACCTCAAGCCCGCCGGGAAGAATGCCTTCGCAAGAAAGCCCCTCTCTTACGGTGAGTTTCATTCGTTCCCAAATTGTTTTGAGGAACACAAAAATTTCTTCGCCCTCGAACTCAGCCGCATAGTCGCTTAAACGGTAGTTACGTGAACGGCAAAATTCTTTGATTTCGGCAAAATTTTTGTGAGGGTAAACCTCCGGTGCGGTAATATCCGGCACACCTTCTATTCTGATTTCACCGCCGCCGATACTCATGGCACGTATGCGGTCGGTTTCGTTGCCGTCTTTACCGAATATGATAAAATCAAGCGTGTTCGGGTGGGGCAAGTCGGTTTCGTCGGTGTTGAAAACAATTTCGTTTTTTGCTTTCAGCGTTGAAGAAAGAGCGGTGTGTGTGCCGTGACCTTCCCCCGTGAGTGCAAGCGAACCGTAAAGTATGACTTTTACAAAATCCGCATCGGGATATTTTTCGTTTACATACTCGGCGGCATACTGCGGGCCCATTGTGTGCGAACTTGACGGGCCTATCCCTACCTTGTAAAGCATTTTCAATGATTGCATATTGTTCCACCGCCTATTAAAATATCGTTTATATATATTGCCGCCGTCTGACCGGGAGCGGCGGCACGTTGAGGCTCAAAAAACTCAACCGTCGCTTTGCCGTCGAAAATTTCGACTGTTGCTTTTGCGGGTTTCGCCGCACAGCGTATTTTAACTTCGCACTCGAATTTTTCGTCGGGCGGAGTACCCGCAAGAAAACTCAAATCGTTAACGGTGACGGTTTTTTTGAATAACTCCGCATTGTCACCGATTGTGACAGTATTGCTGTCGGCATCGATGGATAAAACGTACATCGGCTTTCCGAATGCACCGAGGCCCTTCCTTTGACCGACGGTGTATTTGTAAATGCCCGAATGCGTTCCGAGTTTTTGACCGTCGGACGAAATAAAATCACCGCTTACGGCTTTCGGAGAAAATTCTTTTTCTATAAAAGAAATATAGTCGTTGTCGGGTATAAAGCAGACTTCTTGGCTGTCTTTTTTATGGGCGACTTTTATGTTTTCGCTTTCCGCAAGGGCACGTGTTTCTTCTTTCGTGAAGTCGCTTAAAGGGAAAATCACATGAGAAAGAAGGTCTTGACTCAGCCTGCACAAAAAGTAACTTTGGTCTTTGCTCGACGGATTCCGCTTTATATAGAAAATTCCGTTATCTTCAACAATTTTCGAATAATGACCGGTTGCAAGATATTTCGCACCGTTCTTGAGGGCGTGTTCAACCAGTTTGCCGAATTTTATCGTCGGATTGCAAATAACACACGGGTTCGGGGTCAATCCGTTGAGGTAAGCGTTGCAAAAAGAGTCGGTTATTCTTTTGAAATCACGGCGTTCGTCTAAAACCTCAAGAGGTATGTTTAATGTGTCGGCAACTTCCTGTGCGTCGGCAATGTCGCCGTCAGCCAAATTGTCGGGTTTAAGACGCAACGTCACACCGCGGACATCGTACCCGTGCTGTTTTAAAATTATCGCCGCCGCAGCGGAATCAACACCACCGCTGAGCGCTACATATATTATATCTTTCAATTTATCACCCGTAATCATATTACCCTGTAAATAATATCACAATACAAGTAAAAAAGCAAACATTACATAACGTCTTTTTAGACAATTTTCTTTTTTTCTTTTCGGCACAAAATACAAAAATTCGCTTGATTTTTTGTAAAATAAATAGTAAAATATTGTTAATGTAATATATTCGGGGTATCTGTGCTGTTTTTAACCGTAAGCATCGGCGTATCGTTCAAAAACAAGCGTGAGCCTTGATATATCAACGTTTTGTAGATATGGAAATGTGTATGATACACTCGGTCGGCACACCCGTGTGCCGTTTTGGTGAACTTTCGCTTTTGCGGTGGTGAGCCTTTGAGCGTATCGTCTAACAAAGGTTTGAAAGGATGGATTGATTTGTCAGCGGATTTACATTGCCACACCCGTTTGTCCAACGGCTCCCTCGGGATCGAAGATTTAATTTTACTTGCTAAAAAGCGCGGAATCACAACAATAGCAATTACCGATCACGACTGTCTTGCCGGTACGGTAAGGGGTAAGGTGATCGGTGAAAGACACGGTGTCACGGTGATTCCCGGCGTGGAACTTTCCGGTACGGATAAAACCAACGGTCAGGAAATTCATATGCTCTGCTATAAGCCCGATTTTCCCGACAGGCTCGAAGGTCTTTGCCGCCGCAGCTCTGTTATAAGAAAAAAATCCTCGCATCTTATGGTGCTTAAAACGGCACAGCGTTACCCTGTAACGCCCGAATTTGTTGCGAAGTGCGCCAGCGGTTCAACAAATATTTTTAAAGTCCACATTATGCAAGCACTTGTCGAAAACGGCTTTGCTGACAGAATATACGGCGACCTTTACAAGGAACTGTTTTCCTCCGAAGCGGAAGGCAGTATTAACCATATTCCCGTTTATGAAGATATTTTCGATATCCTCAAGCAGATTCACGATGCGGGGGGAATAGCGATTCTCGCAAACCCGCAACGTTGCAAGAACAAAAATCTTCTTGACGAACTCGTTGAGGCGGGTCTTGACGGTATTGAAATTTATACTCCCGATTTAACGGAAGAAGAAAAATCCGATTTCTTGAAATACGCCAAAAAGAAAAAAATTCTCACAACAGGCGGTTCTAATTTCAAGGGGCTTTACAACAAACGTATTCTTTCCGTCGGTGATTGCGATCTTCCCGACGAGTGCGTTCAGGAACTGAACTCTTACAAGGCGAAAAAAAGAAAGATGGAGAAGAAGAAAGCAAAAGAAAACGCATGAATACGGGGATGTTAAAAAAGCAGACCGCATAAAACAGTATAATGCAAAGGGGCTCTATGGGTGTGAATCACCTATAGAACCCCTTAACAAATTTTAAAAACCAACAAATATAAACAATAATTGACAAGGGGACTTAACCGCACAATGCTTTTAAGCCCCCTTGTCATATATTTAATTTGTGGTCTTTAATTTGTGTGTTCGATATGTTCAATCAATATATCATATCGGCTGTAGACCAGTTTTTCAAAACTTCGATTTGGAGTGATGCCTCTTTTTTCGCACCGTTCAAGTCGTGGTCACGGTAATTTCCGCATTCGACCGCACTGACTCCGGGAACATCACCCTCGAAGTTTTCGATGAAAGACAAAGCGTCTTTTGTAAGGGCAAGTGCTTCGCCGTGTGTTATGCCCGTTGTTAAAAAGTAAAAACCCGTTCGGCATCCCATAGGGCCGAAATAAATGATATTGTCTTTGAATTTGCTGTTTCTGACGTATGTTGCGAAAAGGTGTTCCAACGTGTGAATGGCGGCGTTTTCCATAACGGGTTCAACATTGGGTCGGCGTGTTCTTATGTCGTAAGTAACAACATCGCCGTCAATTCGGGATATATACATACCTTTCAAAAGTTTTGTGTGATCCACGGTAAAACTTGCGATTTTTTCCATATCGGTATTTATCCTTTCGGGTGATTTTTTGTTTTTTGTTTTTCGGCGCAGGTCTTCGAAAAAACGAGAAAGTATCTCGGCACATTCTTTTTCCATAAAACCGCCCGTATAAGTCGGTTTATAACTGAAATCGCTTTCGAAAAGGTTGGTGACTGAACCGCATGCGCCGTTTTTTCGGTCGTATGCACCGAAAACGACGTTTTTGATACGTGCGTTGATTACGGCACCGGCACACATGGGGCACGGTTCCAAAGTCACGTACAACTCACATTCCCAAAGCCTCCAACCGCCGAGGCGTGAGCAGGCTTCGTTAATTGCCTCGATTTCGGCATGGTGCAAAGCGTTTTTTCCTTTTTCACGGCGGTTTCGACCGCTGCCTATTATTTTATTTCCGACGGTGACGACGGCACCCACCGGAACTTCGCCCTCGGAGGCGGAAATTTCCGCAAGACGCAGAGCCTCCGACATAAAATCTTTGTTCATATGTTATGCACCGACAGATGATGACGTCGACAGAAGAACGGCTTGCAGGAAATATACAGCCGTTGCAACTATCATTGCGGGACTTTTAAGGAATTTTGCGATTTTAACTTTCACGGGGAGTTCTTTAGCATCGCCCTCGAATTTCAAAACGCCGTCGTTTTTGTAACGCTTGAGGTAAACAATCAACGCCAAAATACCCAAAACAACTCCCGAAACGGAACAGATATAGTAGAAAACCGTTGCGACATCGTCGCCGTATGATTTTATGAGTATCGACGAAATGCACGAAAGCGAATTGTTTAGTGCGTGGATTATAATACCTGTCCACAAACTGTCGGTTGCGATGACCGAATAAGCGAAAAACAAACCGCAAATAAATGCGAACGGAATTTGAGAAAAATTGCCGTGGAATATTCCGAAAATATACGCCGATGTGACTATTGCGAAAACGTTACCGTATTTTCTCAATGCCGAAAGCAAAACTCCGCGCATGGCGTATTCTTCGATAAGCGGAGGGATAAGGGCTGTTCCGATAAACATAAGTAAAATATCGGTTATGCTGTCGGGGTTTTGAACAGATGAGTACCCCGAAGAAACGCCGAACATTTCAAACAATGAAATAATAAGCGACGAAAAGAAGTTCGCTATCATACATCCGCCGAAACTTATCAATACAAGAAGAACGGCTTTAAACGGGTCTTTGGGTGCATTAAGATTTACGTTGGTGTTGTATTTCGGCTTTTTTGTGTTTTTATAAGTGATTAACTTAAGTGCCTTGCCGAAAACAAAAAACGTTCCGCCGACGACCGTTACCGAATAAAAAAGATTGATAATCGCTTCGCCACTTAAACCGCTTTTGTATATTTCCGAGATTTTCGGGATCAAAAGCAAAGTTGAAAAAGCGGAGGCGACTATGAAGCAAGCCAAAATAACAAGACCCGACAAATTGCCGATGCCTTTGATTTTCTTTTCGTTTTCACGGCGTTTGCGAAGTTTTTGCTGATGCTCCTGATAATAGCGGTTATCCATTATATTGCCGAACATCGGGTCGCCGTAGTGATATTGCGGTGTGTTGCCCATGCGTGTGTTATCGTAAATCGCCGAGGGTGACGGTTGCCTGTCGGATTGACCGTATGCACCGGTGTAAACGGTGTTGGGGTTGGTGCCGTAAGGATTGTTGCCACGGGGAGTGTATTGCGTTGAGTTGTATGCCGTGGGCGGTGTGTATTGCGGAATACCCGAAGGGTTGTAAGGAGGCGGATAACCTCCGTTCATGTAGCCGTCGTTATATTGAGGCGGATTCGGTTCACGTGAAAAACATGCGGGGTCATTTTCTTGCGGTTGACCTTGCACATAATTGTTTTGATCATTTTCGCCGAAAGTTCCGTCATTATGTGTGCTTTCCATAACGTTATCCTTTCTGTAAGGGTTTAAATAAATTATATCACAAGTATAACAAATATCAACAGATAAATTGTGTATATACAATGAATTTTTACAATATGTTGTATTGCAAAAAAATGCGATATAATGTATAATTGTTTCACAATTTATTTAAGGATGGTCGGTATGGAGAAAAAAGTTCATAAACTTTCCGTCGCAGGTGAAGAATACCGTATTGTATCCGATGAACCGTCGGAATATATGCAGGATTTGGCTCACGAAATTGATGTTAAAATAACAAATATTCTTAAAGGAAGCCACGTGTCAACAACGCAGGCGGCAATACTCGTTGCTTTGCAATATGCTGACGATGCGATAAAAAACAGCGGAAGTGCGGACAACCTCAGGTCACAACTTAAAGCATATCTTGAAGATGCCGCTCAAGCAAAAAGCGAACGTGATTTTTACAAACGTGAACTTGAAAGGTTAAAAGCCTCAACCGGTACCGACGAAGGTAACACGGGCAGGCTTTGGTGATAATATGCAGGTTCTTAAAATAAAAAAAGTCAAAGAGAATGCCAAAGTTCCCGAACGTGCCACTTCAGGCAGTGCGGGGATCGACCTTTGTGCGTGTATCGACGAACCGATAACTCTCGGCGGGGGCGATACCGCACTTGTTCCCACGGGGATTGCAATTGCGTTGCCGTCGGCGGAATACGGTGCTTTTGTGTTTCCACGCAGCGGTATATCCGTAAAACACGGGATAGGTCTGCTTAATTCCGTCGGTGTTATCGACAGTGACTACCGCGGTGAAATTATGGTCGGTCTTATAAATCAAATCGACAAAGCGTACACAATTCAACCGGGTGAAAGAATTGCGCAGTTGGTGGTTATGCCCGTTGTCCCCATGCCGATTGAGGAAGTCGCACAGTTGGATGTCACCGAACGTGGCGACGGTGGATTCGGCTCTACCGGAAAAGTCGAAAACAAGTCCGCCGAAAATTGACTTTTTGCGGTTGCGGGCGTAAAGTTGCGTGACCGCATTATATTTGATGGATTAAGGTGATTTTTTGTCAACTATTGCTGCTATCGCTACCGCGCAGGCGGCGGCGGGTTTGGGTACGGTAAGAATATCGGGTGAGAATGCGCTGACCGTTGCGGACAGCGTTTTTTCTGCCGTTTCGGGAAAGAAAATCAGCGAAACACCCGGCTACAGAGCCCTTTACGGAAAAGTATACGACGGCGAAACGGCGATAGACGATGCCGTTGCTTTGGTTTTCAGAGCGCCGAAAAGTTACACCGGCGAAGATGTTGTTGAAATCAGTTGCCACGGCGGTCTGTACATTTTGAAAAGAGTTCTTCGTGCGGTGCTTAACGCCGGAGCGGTTGCGGCTGAGGGTGGCGAGTTTACAAAACGTGCGTTTCTTAACGGAAAAATGGATCTTTCCGAAGCCGAAGCGGTTATGTCGCTTATTTCCGCATCGGGCGAAGAAGCACGTGCCGCTACACTCAATGTTCTTGACGGTGCGCTGAGTCGGGAAATTGCCGACTGTTGCGACAAGTTGGCTGTCACAGCGGCGTTTATGGCGGCGTGGGTCGACTACCCCGATGACGAGATACCGGAATTATCCGATGAAGAAATGAAAAAAACGCTGACAGACGTTCAAAACCGATTGAAAAAACTTCTCGGCGGTTTCGATGTCGGTCAAGCGATACTCGAAGGCATAGATACGGCGATTGTCGGCAAGCCGAATGTCGGAAAATCCACGCTTCTTAACGCTCTTTCCGGCCGTGAAAGGGCAATTGTCACTTCCGTTGCGGGAACAACACGTGATGTTCTTGAAGAAACGGTTCGTGTCGGCAATGTCACGCTCAGATTAGCGGATACCGCCGGTATCCGTGAAAATACCGAAGACGAAATCGAGCGAATCGGCATTGAAAAAGCAAAAGAGCGTTTCGACAGAGCGGGGCTTGTTCTTGTTGTGCTTGATGCTCAAGACGGAATTTCCGACGGCGACAGGGAACTCCTTTCGATGTGCCGAAGGAAAAACGCCGTTGTAGTTCTCAATAAAACAGACGGGGAAATGAATATTTCCGTGTCGCAACTTAAAACTTTGACCGATAAACCCATCGTCGAGATTTCGGCGAAAAATATGCGGGGGCTTGACGAACTGACCGATGTCATCGAAAAAACGGTCGGTACCGCCGATTTTGACCCGTCGGCACCGCTTATTACAACGGAACGTCAGCGTAATTGTGTGGCGAATGCGGTTGAAAATGTCGGCGAAGCGCTTTCGGCGATTGAATTCGGAATGACGGCGGATGCCGTAAACGTCTGTATAGATTGCGCCATAGATAATCTCTGTGTGCTTACGGGCGAAAAGGCAACGCAAACCGTCGTCGACGAAGTGTTCAAAAACTTTTGCGTGGGAAAATGATTTCGGTGTTGCGAAACAATATAATAACGTATTAAAAAGAGCAGGGGCTGTAAAAAACGAAAGTTTTTACAGCCCCGATTTTAATATGTTTTTTAATTTTGCTTAAATTCTTGACGTTTATTTTTGCTTGTACACTTCTTTCCTCGTTACGGCAACGAAGGAGTCAAAACCGTCACGTGATAAAGGTTCGGGATAACTTAAAACTTTAAGCGGAACATCTTCACCGCCGTGAAAAGAGGGTTGAGCATAATCGTAACCGTTGACGCTGAATCCCAAACGCTCGTAAAATTTTATGCGTTTGATTTGCTGTTCGGTAACGGGTGCCTCCGATTCGAGTATAATCGGTTTTTTGTAAAACTCTTTAATGTATTCCATCGTTTTGGAACCGTAACCGCCGGAACGCTTGTCTTCGTCGACGGCAAGATGTTCGATGTAAACAAAATCGGGAAACACCCACGGAGAAATGAAACCTACTTCAACACCGTCATCGGTTATTTCGAAAAAATTGAAATACGGATTGTCGAAAGATTTTTTTTGATCATCCTTGTCACGGCGTTCTTCATAAGGGAACGCCGCAACCATTTTTTCGTAAACTTTGTCGAATGTTTCTTCGGTGACATCAACGAGTTTAATCATTTTAAAAAGAATACTCCTTATTTTATCTGTGTGCCGACGGGAACACAATCCGGCAGGAACACTACTTGGCAACCGCAGGCACCGTTTGTTGCGGCAAGAAGCATACCGTTGCTTTGAACACCCGAAAATCTTGCGGGTTCAAGGTTTGCGATAACGATGATTTTTTTGCCGACAAGTTGTTCGCAGGTGTATTCGCTCTTGATTGAAGAAACGATTACACGGTTTTCACCACTGCCGTCATCAAGCGTGAGTTTTAAGCAACTGTGCGATTTTCTTATCTCTTGCGCTTTGAGGATTTCGCATACTCTCAAATCGAATTTTTCAAAATCTTCGATTGATACGGTGTTCTCTTTAAGCGGAACGAAAGCATCGGGTTCGCCGTAAACGTGCTTATCTGCGTTTTCGGTTGCCGCAACAACTTCCGCCTCGGCTTTTGCCTCTGCTTCGGCTTTTGCTTCTTCTTCGGTTTTTTCGTATGAGAAATCAAGCAAACCGACATATTTTTGCGGATCGATAGCAAAAAGGAAAAGATAAAGGCGGGGGCCTTTTTCTTTGTCTATAAGAAGTTTGTAAATGCTCTTGAAGAATTTGCCCTGAACACCTTTAAGAGTTTTTTCGTCGAGGTCTTCGCCGTAGATCTCTTTCGGGATAGCGTAAAGTTTTCTGTTAAGTTCGTCGAGGTCGTAACCGCCTTTCGAAATGAATTCGAAAAGAAGTTTAACGGCTGATTTTTCGTTTTCGTCAAGAGTTTCGAAGACTTCCCAATTCCTTGTTGTGCGAAGTCGGTTGACTTGGTCGGGGGCGCAGTTTTCGAGCCAATATTTTGCTTTTTCGAGCCTTTCGTCAAATTCGGCGTGTTTGTAAGGAGTGCCGATTTTTTCGAAAACGGTTTCGAGCATGGGCACATTGAAGTCAACAACACTTCCGAGTTGAACAAGCAAACTCATGGGAACGGTGTTGAGTGTTCTGTCGCCTACGGTGGTGTTGTACATAATATCTTTTTGGGCTTCGGTGGCGGTGCCGTCTTTAATGGCGTTATACATTTTGTCGAACTCAAAATATTGCCTCAAAATGCCGTCGTCGAAGCAGAAATCGAATGCTTTGAGCGGTTCTGTTTTTGAATAGAGCCACAAAATAACTTCGGGTTCATATATTTTAAGAAGCGTTTCGGGAGTGAGGTTAAGACCCGAAGAACCGGACATTTTACCCGTTGTGCCCTTTATACCGATAAATTCGTAACCTTGGAAAAGGGGCGGTTCATAGCCGAAAATCTTTTTTGCGATGTCTTTACTTGTGTCGTAACTGCCGTGGGGACTCGCATGGTCTTTTCCGCCGGGTTCGAAGTCGACACCTTCATACATCCAACGCATGGGCCAGTCGATTTTCCAGGCAAGTTTGCAATTGAAGTCTTTTGTGAAATCGAATGTGCCTTTGTGACCGCACTCGCAGGAGTATTCCGCAACGGTGCAGTCATCGGAAAGAGAATGTATTTTTGTTGTGTCTTTACCGCATTCCGGACAGTAGATGCTGACGGGGTAGTATGATTCTTTTTCACCGTCACGAACGGGTTGCGTTCTGTGGCTTGCGAGAATATCGAAAATCTCACCGCGTTTTTTGAGCGCATGAAGAATGTGCTCTGTGTATTTACCGCTTCTGTACATTTCGGCTTGATGACGGTAATCCATATCAATACCGAATTTTACTATTGAACGCTCGAATTCATGTTCGAAATATTCGGCGTAAGTTTTTTCTTCGGTGTTGAAGGGGTTTTTAACGTCAACATAAGGACAGCCGATGTATTTTTCCATATCGCCGTCAATAGCGGCAACGTTCACGGGAACCTTTCTCATACGGTCAAATTCATCCCACGAGAAAAGAAGTTTTGCTTTTTTACCCTTTTTTATAAGTGCGCGAACAACAAAATAACTTGTTGCAATATCGCGGAAGTTACCGATAT
>CAYPAB010000019.1:0-30709 GCA_964408605.1 uncultured Eubacteriales bacterium | reverse complement strand
GCAGTTCTCGATACCGAGCCGATTGCAAAACTCGACCACGTTTCTTCCGATTGGATAGTCGACAAAACCGCTACTTGCACGGAAGCAGGTTCAAAGCATAAAGAATGTACCGTTTGCAAAGCAGTTCTCGATACCGAGCCGATTGCAAAACTCGACCACGTTTCTTCCGATTGGAAAGTCGACAAAACCGCTACTTGCACGGAAGCGGGTTCAAAGCACAAAGAATGTACCGTTTGCAAAGCAGTTCTCGATACCGAACCGATTGCAAAACTCGAACACAAATATGTGCAAAAATCCATTCAGGCTGAACATCCTCACAAAATAACATACGAGTGCACAACTTGTAAAGATATAACAACAGAATCTTCTGTTGTTTCACAATGTGTTGAATGTAACTTTACGATAACCCCGATAGATTCAAGCGGTTATAATCTTGTCTCTTATATCGGTGAAGAAACCGACGTTGTAATTCCGACAACGTATAAAGAACGTGCGATAACAACAATTTCAAACGGTTGTTTCAGAAACAACACCAACATCACTTCCGTTAAAATCGCATCGGGTATAACATCTATCGGTTCAATTGCATTTATGAACTGCACCTCGCTTCAAAAGGTCTATATTCCCGCAAGTGTAACAAGTATCGGTATTAACACTTTCTATAACTTTACCGGTACGGTTTATTGCACAAGCGGAAGCGTTGCTCACGAATACGCAGTTGCGAACAATTTGAATTATGTTGTTTTGAATATAGAGGAAACCGCAAATACACGAATCGATTACGATAATTTCATAATTCGCACAAGTGTGCAAAACTGCAGTGAAATAACCGATATTTTCGGTGTTGCCGACACCGCGACGGCTATTCCGACGGCGAGTTATATATACGGTAAACTCGGTCTTTACGGCACCGGCACGATTATCTCGGTTTTCGACGGCGGCGAATATGTCGGCGACTATACATTGATTGTCGAAGGCGACACCAATGGCGACAGCGTGTGCGATGTTCTTGACTGTTTCAATGTTGAACACAGTTTGAACGGTAACGGCGAACTTTCCGGCGTTTACAAAACTGCTGCGGATATCAACGAAGACGGTGCGGTCGATGTGAACGATTATCAAGCGGTTGTGAATAGAGCGTTGGGGTGAAAATCGGAAATTAGGAATTAGGAATTAGGAATTGCTATGATTTTTATAGCAACACAGCATAAGTGATGCGATGCGTTCTTACACGTGCCGAAGGCGTATATCACACTTTTTAGTGAAGTTTTGGCTTCGCCAAGTGAAGTTATGCCTTACGGCATAGTGAAGTTTTGGCTTCGCCAAGTGAAGTTAAGTGTGTCGCACACGCCCGCAGGCACTTCACGATGCTAAGCATCGCTTCACACACCGAAGGTGTACTTATCGTGCCGTAAGGCACACTTAGTTCGAAAAAAAGAGACTTTTGTCCGGTGGACAAAAGTCTCTTTTTTCGTGGTGGAGATGGCGAGAGTCGAACTCGCGTCCGAAAATCTATTCCCGAAACTTTCTACGAGCGTAGTTTATCTTTTAAAATTCCCTCCGATAAGCGCCGGTAAACAGGCTCATACCCTCGGTAGCCCTTTAATCCGTGACGGAATACAAGGCTATCTTCCGTTCACGTTCACCGCTGAATGACGCCCTTATCCAAGTCGCGGTACTCTCGGTAAGGACGGCAAGCTGACTTAAGCAGCTGCTAAAACTGTTCTGTTATTGTCAGTTATTTTTAAAGTTGCGGCTTTTATAGAGGTACCGCACCTCTGCTCGCTTATAACGGTTCAAAATCCCCGTCGAAATCCTTTCATCCCCAAATTTATTTACGCCTGTCGGAAGATGCTCCGACGGGTATATTTTATATACTTTTACTGTTATTATAATCGCTTACGCTTTCGAGTGTCAATAGTTGCGGTTTTTGAAAGAAACAGATATTGATTTGAAATCATCACGAAAAAATATTTGGCGCTTTTTGAAATATAACGCCGTGCCGTTTAGGGTTCATCGTGTTATCGGTTTTTTAAAGACATACCGCGTTCTATCGCTCTGCGTGCGGATTCTTTCGCTTCCGCCTCACGTTTATCGTAATTTTTCTTACCCTTGCAAAGACCTATTTGCATTTTTGCCTTGCCCTTGTCATTAAAATAAACGGAAAGCGGAATTATCGCACAGCCTTGCTGTTTGACCTCGCCCATAAGACGCATAATTTCTTTTTTGTGCATCAGCAACCGTTTCGGTCGCAACGGGTCACGGTTAAAGCGGTTGCCCATTTCATAAGGTGAAATATGCACACCGTTCGCAAGCATTTCGCCACCTACGATGTTGCACCAAGAATCCTTAAGATTGAGTTTACCCGCACGAACGGATTTCACTTCCGTTCCGAAAAGTTCAATACCCGCTTCATAAGTTTCAAGAACGAAGTAATCGTGATATGCTTTTTTGTTTTGCGAAACGGTTTTTTTGTCATTTCCCGACATAAACTTCGCCCTTTCTTTTAAATTTAATTATAATTCGCTTCTGCCGGACAATGCCCTCATAAGAGTTACGTCGTCGGCATATTCGATATCGGCGCCCACGGGGATGCCGTAAGCAAGCCGTGTTACTCTAACGCCGAACGGCTTAATCAGTTTGCTTATATACATTGCGGTGGTGTCGCCCTCAATGGTCGGGTTTGTTGCCATAATAACTTCGTTGACGCCACCGTTTGCGACACGTTCAACAAGGCTTTTTACCGTGAGTTGTTCGGGCCCTACGCCGTTCATCGGCGAAATTACGCCGTGCAAAACATGGTAAACGCCGTTAAATTCACGCATTCTTTCCATAGCCAAAACATCACGAGGTTCTTCAACAACACACACCACGGTTTTGTCACGCACGTTGCTTTCGCAAACGGGGCAAAGTTCGTTTTCGGTCAAATTGTGGCAAACCGAACAACGGTGAATTTTTGTGTGCGCCTCTATTATCGCATTTGCAAACTCGTTTGCCTGTTCGTCTGTTAAATCAAGCACATGAAAAGCCATTCTTTGTGCGGTTTTTCTGCCGATTGACGGGAATCTTTGAAATTGCTCTATCAGTTTTTCAAGAGCGACAACATCGTGCGCCATATCAGAAACCGAATCCCGCGGGAAGATTAAGACCGCTTGTTACACTGCCCATACGCTGTTCCATTGTGTCGGATGCTTTACGGATTGCTTCGTTCGTTGCCGCCATAATCATATCGGAAAGAATCTCAACATCATCGGGATCGACAACTTCGGGTTTGATGTTGACTTCAAGAATTTCGTGTTTGCCGTTGACTTTAACTTCAACCGCACCGCCACCCGCACTTGCGGTATATTCGGATTCTTCGACCTCTTGCTGAGTGCGAGCCATTTCAGCTTGCATATCCTGTAACTTTTTCATCATAGCCGCTTGAGAGTTGCCACCTTGATTGGGAATTCGTGCTTTCATTTATTTTACCGTCCTTTTTTTAAGTTTATTCTTCTATAAAGAAATCTATTTTGTGTTTATTGAGTTTTGAAATAAATGTGTCGACCGGTGCGACGCCGTCATCTGCCGTGGGGGAGGCACCGTCATTGTAAATCATAGCCTTCAGTTTTTCGCCCGTCGCCCGCATAATCGCCTCGGTAATTGAATCCGCATGCGTTTTTTGAGCGAACATTTGGGGGAATGCCGTGTTTTTCGCTTTAATGAACACGGTGTTTCCCGCTCTGTAAGCGGAAGAACCGATAAGCATCGGGTAGAGTGGCCTGTTTATTTTGGAAAGTTGTGTAAGAACGTTTTCCCACGCAACAAAAGGCACGGAATTATCACTTTCCGAAACGATGCCCGTGTCGACAGGCTTTTGTGTATCGCCGTGTGATATCAGTTTCGGGTCGGGCTTTTCGGCGGTTTCGGGTTTTTTGTGTTCCGAAACGACTTCGCCGAACGGTTCGCCGTGCGATGTTTGTTCGGGCACGGTTTCGACATATGCTTCGGCGGTTGCGGTGGCTGTTTCGGATTTCGGGGTGATGATTTTTTCATCACTCGGTTTTTTTGTTTCTTCGCCGACCGTTGCCGGTGCGGTTGTTACCGTGGGTGTTGCGACTGCGGTTGCCGAACCGAGCCCCTGTGCTTTAAGCAACATCAACTGTGACTCCAACTCGTCTATTCTTCTGACGAGAGCGCCGTTATCGGTTGAAAGTGCGGGCGAGCAGAGGCGTATAAGCGCTGTTTCGGTTTGTGCCCTTTGGTGAGCGCTGTATTTGAGTTGTGATGCTTCACGGCAGAGCGTTTCCATTATATAAAGAACCGAGCCGTAAGAAATGTTTTGTGCGTTTTCTTTATAACGGGTTAACTCGTCGGGTGTGCACACGATGAATTTTTCGGGTGCTTTTGTTGTTTTCGCAATCATAATATTTCTGAAATGATTGACAAGTTCGCTCATAAGACGCTCCATATCGCACGATGACGAGTGAAGACGGTCTATAATATTAAGAATGCCGGCGCTGTCTTCGTTAAGAAGCGCATCGGATATTTCGAATAAATAATCTTTCCCCAAAAGGCCCGCCGATTTGCCGACTGTTTTAACCGTGATGGGTTCGTTGTAACCGACACACTGATCCAATATCGAAAGTGCGTCACGCAATGCACCGTCGGAAACACGTGCAATGAGCAATGCGGCATCTTCATCAAGTTGCAGATTTTCGTTTTCGGCAACAAGCATAAGCCGTGCGGCGATATCTTCAGGAGGAATCCGCCTGAAATCGAAACGCTGACACCGTGAAAGAATCGTCGCCGGCAGTTTTTGAACCTCGGTTGTGGCAAGAATAAAAAGCACGTGCGACGGCGGTTCTTCAAGCGTTTTGAGAAGTGCGTTAAACGCACCGCCCGAAAGCATATGAACCTCGTCGATGATGTAGACTCTGTATCTTGCGGCGGCGGGAGTGAAGTTGACTTCGTCACGCAAATCACGGATATTGTCAACACTGTTGTTGCTGGCGGCGTCTATTTCGGTAACATCGAGAATTGAGCCGTCGTCAATTCCACGACATATTTCACATTCGTTACACGGACTGCCGTTTTGAGGATTAAGGCAGTTTACCGCTTTTGCGAGAATTTTTGCACAGGTGGTTTTACCGGTTCCTCTTGAGCCGGTGAAAAGATAAGCGTGTGAAAGACGGCCCGATGACACCTCGTTCATCAATGTTTCGGTTATATGGCTTTGACCCGAAACGTCGGAAAACACCTGCGGTCGCCATTTTCTGTAAAGGGCTCTGTACAAAATTCTCACATCCTTTTAGGAAAAAACTTACGCTCCACTCGGTCACACGACGAGCAGGCGGACTGTGGCGCACAGGACGGCCCGCTTAATGCTGCTCGGTTCCCCGCCTGACATGGTTCACGGTGCCCCGTCGCACAGGACCCACCCGTCGCATGACCGAATTGAGCGTAAGTTATTTAATGTATATTATATATTAACGGTTAACAAAAATCAATAGGAAAACTTTAAAAATCAGCCTTCGTATTCTTCTTCGTTTTCCCAGTTGTGCCAAACGCCTTGAATATCGTCGTTATCTTCGAAAAGTTCAAGCATTTTGCTCATATTCTTCATATTGTCTTCACCCTCAAGGCGAGTGTATGTTTGGGGGATATAAGCGGTTTCGCTGCTGAGGAAAGTGTAACCTCTTGCTTCAAGGTCGCTTGTGACCGCACCGAGGTCGTTTGCATCTGTGCGGATTTCGAAAATTTCTTCTTCGTCGGTGATGAAGTCAACGGCACCGCATTCAATGGCATCTTCCATAAGTTTGTCTTCGTCGACGCCGTCTTTTTCGATAAGAATAACACCGAAATAGTCGAACATAAACATAACGCAACCGGATGTGCCCATATTTCCGCCGTATTTGTCGAAATAATGGCGAACATCACCGGCGGTGCGGTTGCGGTTGTCGGTAAGAGCCTTAACAACTACCGCTATTCCGCAAGGGCCGTAACCCTCGTAAATTATTTCTTCATAGTTTGCGCCGTCACCCGCACCCGCCGCTTTTTTGATGACTCTTTCGATATTGTCGTTGGGCACGTTGTTGGCTTTTGCTTTTTGAATAAGTTCTTTCAGTTTTGAGTTTCCGGCAGGGTCGGGACCGCCGTCACGAACGGCAACCATGATTTCTCTGCCGATTTTGGTGAAAACTTTGGCTCTTGCGCCGTCGGTTTTTTCTTTTTTCCTTTTAATGGTGCTCCATTTGGAATGTCCTGACATTTGAATTCTCCTCCGGGGAAATATAATTTATATCATAATAACTGATTTATATTATCACAGGAAAGTTTGTTTGTCAATAATTTTAAGTGCAGACCTCAAACCGCCGACCCAAACAGACCTCAAAAACCGCAAAAATGTTTAAAAAACTTATTGTTTGTCAACACTGCAATACAACCGATTTTAAAAAGATACGGACAAAAAGAGGGGAATTTTATGAAAATTGCGAAAAAACTATGGAAACGAATGTTTAAATATGGTAATATGATGTTTACATTCAAAAAAAGCGGGCGCCGAAGACGTTTTGCGTTCGATAAAGAAATAATCGGAAGTGATAGTATGAAATACAGTTTCAAAAAAGAGACGGATGCCAACGGCAACGAACTTTGCAACATAACGGCCGACGGTTTCAAATCCGCCTGCGTTACGGTAAGTTTTGTTTTGCCTCTGAGCGAAAAAGCGTCGCTTTACGCACTCGTTCCCAATGTTCTCGCACGGTCTTCGGCAAAATACCGTGATTTGACGGCAATCGAACAAAAACTTGCACTTCTTTACGGTGCGGAACTTGTGGCGGATATTTCCAAAACGGGTGAAAATCAAGTTTTGAAACTGGGTGTTTCGTGCATAGATGACCGATTTGCATTTCACGGCGAAAGCATCGCCGCCGAGTGCGGTGAACTTTTATTCGAACTTATTTTCAATCCGAAACTCGAAAACGGAGTTTTTTGCGAAAACGAGGTTGAAAGCGAAAAACGGTTGCTGTGCGAACGCCTTGCGGCGGAAAAAGGCGATAAAAGAATTTACGCCAAAAACAGATGCGAAGAAATTATGTTTTCCGACGAGGCGTACGGTATTCACCGATTGGGTACCGAAGAAGCAATAAAATCAATAACGCCGTCGGCTCTTTACGGTGCGTATTGCGAAATACTCGAAACCGCAAAAATCACCGTGTGTGTCAGCGGAGGTTCCGACTATGAATCGGTGAAAAAACTTTTTGCGAAATATACGGCAAACCGCAAACACGGAGAGTATGTCGACAACACCGTTTTCATAAAAAAAGCGGATAAAGTGAAATACGAAAAAGAAACGGAAGACGTAAAGCAAGGTAAACTTGTTATGGGGTTCAGAATGGGAATGTCCGACGGCGACGACAACTACGCCGCTCGCCGTATAATGGTCGACCTTTTCGGAGGAAACCCGCATTCCAAACTTTTTACGGTAGTCCGTGAAAAAATGAGCCTTTGCTACTATTGTTCCGCAAGATTGGTGCGAGCGAAAGGCATAATGTTCGTTCAAAGCGGAATTGAAAGTTACAACGAAGAAAAAGCGAAAAACGCAATAATCGAACAACTTGAAGAAATCAAAAAAGGCAATTTTTCCGACAGCGATATCGACGCTTCCGTTAAAGCGCTGGAGGATAGTTTCAAAAGCGTTTCCGACAGTCCCGAAACACTTGATTCGTGGTTTACGTCGCAATGTGTTTCCGGTGATTATAAGTATCCCGAAGAATTTATAGAGGCTTTCAAAAAAGTAACTCGTGACGATATTGTGAAAGCGGCACGGGAAACAACACTCGATACGGTGTTTATGCTTGAAGGTACGGCGGAAGGCGGTGAGTCGGATGAATGACAATAAAACGGTATACATCAAAAACGATATTCTCGACGAGGGATATTATGCGATTGACCATAAGTCGGGTTTGAAAATTTACGTTTATCCGAAAGAGGATTACGCATCGGCTTATGCGGTGTTCGGCACAAAATACGGCTCGATAGACACACGTTTTAAAAGAAGCGATAAAGCGGATTTTATCGAAATCCCCGCGGGTACCGCTCATTTTTTGGAACATAAACTGTTTGAAAGCGAAGAATTGGATGCTTTTCAGCGCTATGCGAAAACAGGCGCATCCGCCAACGCATACACGAGTTTTGACAGAACGTGTTACCTCTTTTCGTGTACCGGCAATTTCAAAGAGAATTTCCGTATTCTTCTTGATTTTGTAAGGCATCCGTATTTTACCGAAGAAACGGTTCGCAAAGAGCAGGGCATCATCGGTCAGGAAATAGATATGTATAAAGATTCTCCCGAATGGGAATCTCTTTTCAATATGCTTGACGCAATGTATGTCAACCACCCCGTAAAAATCGATATCGCCGGCACAAAACAGTCGATATCGGAAATCACGGCGGATATGCTTTTTTCGTGTTACGGCACTTTTTACAATCTTTCGAATATGGCACTTGCCGTGGCGGGGAACATCACCGTCGATGATGTTCTTGAAATTGCCGACGAAATTTTGGAGGCGGATGAAGAAGTTACGGTTGAACGTGCTTTCCTTGACGAACCCGAAGAAATCGTCAAAGATTACGTTGAAGAATATCTGCCCGTGGCAACACCTATGTTTGCGTTCGGTTATAAAGAAAAACTCGATTCTCCCGAAAGAACAACCGAGGAAGAAATCGCAATGTCGATAATTCTCGATGTTTTGGCGGGGCAGATGTCTCGGTTTTATAAAGAACTTCTTGACGAGGGGCTTATTAACAACACTTTTTCAACCGAATATTTTAACGGTCACAATTACGCCACGCCCATTTTTTCGGGCGAGTCGACGGATCCCGTCGCACTTGCCGAAAGAATCAAAGAGCGTGTCGCAAGTTTGAAAAAAAGCAGAATCACCGAAAAAGAATTTGAAATTGTCCGCAAAAAGCAGTACGGAAAAACGGTCAGGGCTTTTTCGGATATAGATACGCTGGCAAACGGTCTTATTGTTTCGCACTTCGAAAACGATGAACTGTTTTCCGAATTTGAGATAATTAAAAATATGAAACTTTCTTTTGTGAACGATATGCTTCTTAAATCGTTTGATGAAGAAAAAGCGGTTCTTTCCGTTGTTCGACAAGAGAAAGACTGAATCTCGTTATTAACTGTATGATATTTGTGCTACTGGAGTGATGGTTGTGGAATGGTTCGCTGATTTTGCGAGAGTAACATTCGGCGGAATGGAAAATGTTTTCGATGTATCGTCTGTGTTTTGCGAGTTCGGTTTCGGCTCGCATTCCGTTACGATAAATTGGTACGGCGTGATAATTGCGTTCGGGTTTACTCTTGCCGCACTTTTCGGCGGAAGGATCGCATATACATGGCGTATAAGCCTTTCCAAAATGGTCGATGTTTTAATATACGGTACGTTCGGCGGTATAATCGGCGCAAGGGCATATTATGTAATATTCGAATGGGATTATTACAGAGTGCATCCGTCGGAAATTATCGCAATATGGAACGGCGGTCTTGCCATATACGGCGGTATAATAGGCGGTATTTTGGCGGGATTCATAACATGTAAAGTCGAAAAAATCAATTTCCTCAATCTTCTTGATTTAACGGGTATGAGCCTTTTGATAGGTCAAGGCATAGGCAGATGGGGTAATTACGCAAATCAAGAGGCGTTCGGCACGTTCACCGGCGGTAATTACGGAATGATGAGCGACAAAATTGTGTCGTATATTTCAAAGTACCCTTCAAAATTCGGGCTTGACGGTGTCGAAAACATAGGTGCGTATATCGAAGAAAACAACCTTTACGTTCATCCCACGTTTTTTTATGAGTTCGTGTGGTGTATGTTGGGATTCCTTGTGCTGTATATTATTTTGAAAAAATGCAGAAAATTCAGCGGTCAAATGTTTTTGTGCTACGGAATATGGTACGGCACGGGACGTGCGATTATCGAGGGGCTCAGAACCGACAGCCTTTATATCGGTGACACGGGTTTGAGAGTATCGCAACTTCTTTCAATGGCAATCGTTGTTGTGTCAGCCGTGTTGCTGATTATAAATCTCATTAAAGTCAAAAAGAATCCGAAGCCGATTGAGGGCGTCGACTTTTTTCCGGAGGGCGCCGCAAAAATGCTGAAGGAAATCAAAGAGGAAAAAATAATCGCTCAACAAAAAACAAAAATAACCGAAAGAGAAGATGAAAATGGCTGAAATAATAAGCGGTAAAACCGTGTCCGAGGCAAAACGAACGGAAATAAAAGAACGTGTGTCAAATCTTTTGAACAAAGGCGTTAAGGTCGGGCTTGCGGTTATTGTTGTCGGTAACAACAGCGCTTCGAGAGTTTATGTGAACAATAAGAAAAAAGCGTGTGAAGAAGTCGGCATCGTTTCGTATGAATACGCACTCCCCGAAAATACCGACAGCACCGAGCTTCTTGAACTTATCGAAAAACTTAACGCCGACAAAAATATCAACGGCATTCTTTGTCAACTTCCGTTACCGTCGCACATAGATGAAAAAACCGTTATAAACGCAATACTTCCCGAAAAAGACGTGGATGCGTTTCATCCCGTGAATGTCGGTCATATAATGATAGGCGATTATACGTTTTTGCCGTGTACACCGGCGGGAATAATGGAAATGCTGAAGTTTTACGGCATTTCCGTGAGTGGTAAAAAGTGCGTTATCATCGGCAGAAGTAATATAGTCGGCAAACCCATGTCGATGCTTTTGCTTAAAGAAAACGGTACGGTTGAAATGTGCCATTCCAAAACCGAAAACCTCAAATCCGAAACGCTGAGTGCGGATATTTTGGTCGCCGCAGTCGGAAAAGCGAATTTCGTTACCGCCGATATGGTCAAAGACGGTGCGGTGGTTATAGATGTCGGTATAAACAGAAACGCCGACGGTAAACTTTGCGGTGACGTCTGTTTCAGTGAGGTCGAGAAGAAGGCGTCGTATATAACGCCCGTGCCGGGTGGCGTAGGCCCCATGACGGTCACAATGCTTTTGGAAAACACCGTGAAAGCCGCCGAATTAACCGAAAAAAATTGAACAAATAACTCTCAAAAAACTTCGACGTGTCGAAAACGGTGTCATATTACACATAAAAATGCGTCAAATTTTGTTAGTTTTTAAAGTTTGAAAACACCCTCGTCGTCGGGCAGATTGCTTGACAATGAAGGGTGTTTATATTATAATAACTCTATCTGTAAAGTGGATTTTCACTTATCTTTTTTACGGTAAAAGTACATTTTTTGAAGGGATGCGTGTTTTATGACAGCATGTAAGAAACCCCTCTGCGGAATACTTGCGTTTATTCTTGTATTCGTATTTATCGCCGCAGTTCCTGTTTCGGTTTTTGCCGAAGATGAAGAAACAACTTATTCGGCACAGGAAATCGAACTCAACAAAAAAAACGACGAAAAGGGATTTGAGTATATTCCCATCGGCGACGGTTCCTCGATTGAAATTGTCGGCTATGTCGGAACGGAAAAAGAAGTCTCGGTTCCCTCACGAATCAACAATTTGAGCGTTGTTTCGATCGGTGCCGGTTGCTTTGAAGGCAACACAACGGTCGAGGTCATCAAACTTCACAGCGACATTCTCGACATCGGCGACGGTGCTTTTAAAAATTGCACATCGCTTAAAGAAATCAAAAACGACGATGCGCTTGCAACACTCGGTGCTTCGATGTTTGAAGGTTGCACATCTTTGAAAGAATACCGAATTCCCGATGCCGTAACCGATATTCCCGAAAAATGTTTTGCGGGTTGTACTTCTCTTACAGAAGTGAAAGAGCATAAAAACCTCAAAAACGTTGCCGCAAACGCTTTCGAAGGCTCCGCTTGGGAAAACGCAAAAGAAGACGGCCCCCTCAATTTCGGTCGTGTTTTGTATTCATACAAGGGCGAAGTCAAAGATATGGTTATCCCCAAAGGCGTTTCCATAATCGAAGACTATGTTTTCCTCGGTTGCGATTTCATCGAAACTCTCACCCTCGGTGAAGATGTTGAAGATATCGGTCTTTTCGCTTTCCAAAACTGCGTAAACCTTAAATCGATCGATGTTGACGATGCTATCGGCGTTATTTCGGCAGGTGCTTTCAAGGGTTGTACTTCTCTTACTTCCGTTGATTTTTCAAAATCAACACTTGCAACTATCGGTTACGAGAGTTTTGCGGGATGTACTTCTCTCGGCGAGGTCAAACTTTCCGAAACTCTTTCGGAAATCGGCGATTTTGCTTTTGCCGAAACAAAACTTAAAACAATCGAATTATTAAAGAACGTGAACTCTGTCGGCACCGATTCATTTGCCGGTGTTCTTACTCTCGAAAGTGTTCAGGTTGTTGACAAAAACAAAACTTACAAATCCGTTGACGGTGTTCTTTTCACCGCAGACGGCAAAACTCTTGTCCTTTTCCCCGCGGCAAAAACAGGCGAATATCAAATTCCCCAAAATGTGCGTGAAATCAAAGACAGAGCCTTCGCCGACAGTTCGCTTTCCGCTGTAACACTCAGCGAAGAACCGTCTCTTAATAAAATCGGTGTGTCCGCATTTGAAGATTCGGCGATCACATCATTTGAAATTCCCGAAGGCGTTACCGTAATCAACAGCACAACATTCAAAAATGCGACAAAACTTTCAAAAATCGTTTTCAACGAAAACCTTACATATATCGGTGCTTCGGCTTTCGAAGGCTGTTCCGCACTTGAAAGTGTCAAATTCCCCGAAACGCTGGTAAGCATCGCAAACAACGCATTCAAAAATGCGGGTCTCAAGAGCATCAATACCGGTGACGGCCTTTTGAAAGTCGCTTCCGATGCTTTTGCCGGTAACAAAAATCTTACCGACCTTTACCTCGGCAAAAACCTTGAAACACTCGGTGACGGTGTGTTCAAAGACTGTACATCGCTTGTTGCCGTAAATCTTCCCGCTACACTTAAAAACTTCACCGCTCTTGCATTTGCGGGATGTAATTCTCTTGTTAAATTCACGGTTGATCCGAGCAACGAATATTTCAAAGTGGTCGGTGCTTCGGTTTATACCGCAGACGGCACATCACTTGTAATTGCGGGCAACAAAAACACAACTACGCTTGCCGTTGCAAACGGCACAAAGACCGTGGAAGCAAATGCTTTCGATCTTGCGAAAAACGTTACCGTAATAACTTTCCCCGCATCGCTCGTTGACGTAAAAGGTTATGCACTTGACGTTACAAAATGGTTCGCTTCTCAAAGCGATGTCGTTTACGCCGGCAAAGTTCTTTATAAAGTAAAAGGTAATGTTGCAAATCTTGTTGTCGCCGACGGCACAACAACTGTTTCCGACGGTGCTGTTAACAATGCATTTGTTAAGTCCGTTATTCTTCCCGCTTCGCTTGTTCGCATAGGCAAAAATGCTTTTTCCGGCAGCGGTATTTCACAGATCGCCGTTCCCGATGCCGTAACTTATATCGGTGTAGGTGCGTTCTCCGATTGCGTATCGCTTAAATCGGTTAAACTTTCATCAAAAGCGGAAGTCCTTGACACAGGCGCATTTAAAGGTTGCGTTGCTCTTGAAAGCATCGTAATTCCCAATGGCGTGAAATGTCTCTCCTCCGACCTTTTTGCGGGTTGCGTTAAACTTGCAAGCGTGGGTCTCGGTGCTGTTGAAGAAATCGAGCGGTATGCATTCACCGATTGCACATCACTTAAAACCGTTGAAATTCCGTCAACCGTTACCGAATGTGATCCGTTGGCATTCATCGGTTGCACATCGCTTGAAAACATCAATGTTGCCGAAGGCAATGAATGTTATTCATCTATAGACGGTGTAGTGCTTTCCGCTAACGATGACGGCGAGTTCGATACTATTGCGATTTATCCCGCAGGCAGAAAAGGCGAATATACCGTTCCCGAAACCGTTAAAAATATCGGCGACAGAGCATTCTATAACTGTGATGCGCTTACAGGCATTAAGTTTGCCGAAGGCTTTGCCAACATCGGTGCCGAAGCATTCTGTGACTGCGATGGCATCACCGTGGTTGAAATGCCCGAAAGTGCAAGAAAAATCGGTGACCATGCGTTTGCATCGTGTGATGAACTTGTCAGTTTCGTTGTTTACAGCAACCTTACGGACTATGCGGACAACGCATTTGACGGATGCTATTATTTCAACTATGACGCTGTTACAATAAATGTTGAGGACAATTCGGGCTTGCTTATTGCGGGCGTCGCCGCCGTATTTGTTGTTATCGGTGTTGTATGGTATCTTGTATACAACAAGAAACAGAAAAAACTTCAAAAAGAAATTATTGAAAAGAACGCCATTGCGGAACAAATTGCCGCAATGGAATCGGAAAAGTAATCAATAAGAAATAATAAAAATGAGTTCGGTTATACCGGACTCATTTTGCAAAATAGAAGGGGCTGTAAAAAACGCAAGTTTTTTACAGCCCTTTTATCGGTTAATAAAATTTATCGGTTTATAAAATCTTTAAACGCCCGAATAAGCGGAAAAACCGCCGTCTACGGGGATTATAACACCGGTAACGAATTTTGAATATGTTTCGTCACTCAGGAAAAGAAGTGTGCCGGTAAGGTCTTCGGGAACACCGAAACGGCCGAGCGGAGTGTGACCGATGATTTTTTCACTTCTGGGGGTGTAAGAGCCGTCGTCGTTATACAAAAGTGTTTTGTTTTGGTTGGTCGAGAAAAATCCCGGAGCGATGGCATTAACACGAAGCCCGACATCGGAAAAATGAACCGCCATAAACTGCGTGAAGTTGGAAATCGCCGCTTTCGCCGCGGAATATGCGGGGATTTTGGTGAGGGGTTTGTAAGAATTCATTGAAGACACATTGATAATAGTGGCGTTTTGTTTGCCGACCATATCTTTTGCAAACACCTGTGTTGTAAGCAAAGTGCCGAGGAAGTTGAGGTTGAAAACAAATTCGATGCCTTTCGGGTCAAGGTCGAAGAATGTTTTGATATCTTCTTGAGAGTCAAGATCGCCCAATTCGAATTTTTCTTTTGTAGTATTGCCACTCGGATGGTTTCCGCCGGCGCCGTTGATAAGAATATCGCAAGTGCCGATTTTTTCGTTGACTTCGGTTCGTGCGGCTTCAAGGCTCTCTTTTTCAAGAACGTTACAAGTAACGCCGATTGCCTCGTATCCCTCCGCCGTGATTTCATCGGCGATTTTTTTCGCCGCATCATAATTCAAGTCAAGCACGGCAACTTTAACACCCTGCCTTGCAAGATCTTTTGCAAAACCGCCGCAAAGAACACCGCCTCCGCCTGTGATTACGGCAACTCTGCCTTTAAGGTTATCGTGATTAAACATTTGAAACACTCCCTGAGTTTTTTATTATTTGCTTCTTACAGTAACACCCGAAAGCCCTGCGTTTTCAAGACAAACATCAAGTGCTTCCGCCGCAGCGTCGAACGCCGCACGGTTTGTGGGGTAGGTGAAGTCGTCTTTTAAATGTTCTGCCGTACCGCCTTCGTTTTCAAGCGAGGCAAGACCGTCGAAAACTTTGAGATGGGGTTCGAGGGTAAGAAAATGATCGCCGTCGTTATCCTGTGCGAATTTCCTGAGAAGTTCGGTAATATGACCGTCGCCGTGACCTGCGGGGCGAACTTTTCCGCCGTCATAAAGACAGTCTTTAATGTGGAAATAGTCGATATAGTCTTTAAGCAAATCATATGCGGGCAGAATTTGTTGACCGCATTGAATAAAATTGGAGGGGTCGAAAATTCCTTTGATTTTACCGTCGAAAGTTTTGTAAATTTCAAGGCAACGCTCGGCAATGTCACCGTAGATGTCTTTTTCGTTTTCGTGGCAACACCAAACACCGCTTTTAAGTGAATAGTCGCACATTTTGTCGAGCCTTTCGAAAACTTCGTCACGGTACTCGGTAAGGCTTTGACCTTTAGTGAAGAAAAAACTGAACATCCTTATACGCTGTGTGCCGAGAATATTCGCAACCTCAACGCAGTTTTTGAAATTGTCGAAATGCGGAGCGAAATCATCGGTGATTTCGATTTTTCCGTAGTGAGAACCGATTGCGGAAACGCCTATTCCGTTATCGTCAAGGATTTTTTTCAACTCTTTCGCTTGCTCTGTTGTGTAGAGCGAAATGTTGCCGTGGTCAAGACCGCGCGGTTCGATATGAGTCATTCCGTGGGCTTTGAGTGCCTCTATTTGCTCTTTAAGGGTACTTCCGGCTTCATCGGCAAATGCCGAAAGATGGAAAGATATCGCCATAAATTATGTTCTCCTTTTAATTTAAAAATATTTCTTTATTCTTTCGTATATAAATTGACGCAAGTTTCACCAACTCATCGGAATCGTATATTTCTTTGAATTTTTCGTCGGCTTTTGCGATGAGAGTGTAGTCGATTGAAACATCGCTGTCGGGGTCATACATCGGAAGTAACACCATAACGGTATCGGTGTATTTTTCGGCACCTATTTCTTTGAGTGCATCGGGGATGAGCGGAATAAGAGGGTAGCCGTTGTTTTTGAAAAATGCCGAAAGACCCGTTTTTGCATCTTCGTCGAAATATTCGAGTGCGTATATGTACTGTTTTTCGAGCGGTAAAAGACGGAACGCCTCGTTCATATTGATTTCGTTTTCAAGTGATATTTGAATGTTCATCGCAACGCCGTGCAGAAGGTCGGAATCCGAAGTTTCTTTGATTTTTTCATCGGTCAAAACCGAGAATTTTTGACGCAGATCGTAATCACGCTTCCAAATTGCACCTTCACGTTTTAAACGCTCACGCCTTTCTTTCGACGAAGAAAGTGCTTTGTACCAGGCAAAAACCGCAACGATGACCGCAACAAGAAGAATTAACCATAAATACCATTTAACGCCCCAAATCATAGTGAATCACTCCTGTAAACATTTGTAGATATCGCTCTTTTTAAGACCTGTTTTTTTGGCGATTTCCTTTGATGCTTCGTTTTTTGAAAGTCCGTTTTCAATAAGTTCCCGTGCCATGTTTTTTGCGGTTTCAAGGGTAACGGATTCTTCTTCCGATTCGGGTTTTCCCTCGATTATTAAAACGTATTCGCCTCGCGGACTGACTTCTTTGTATTTTTCGGCAGCCTCAAAAAGCGTTGTGCGTTCAACGTTTTCATAAATTTTTGTGAGTTCTTTGACAAGTGCTATATTGCGGTTGCCGAAGTATTTCGCCATATCTTCAAGTGTTGACGGAAGTTTGTGCGGAGCCTCGTAAAAAATCATCGTGCGCTTTTCGTTAACGAGTTCCGTAAGATGTTCACGCCTGTTTTGTTTGGCTTTTGTAAGGAATCCTTCGAATGTAAATCTTCCCGACGGCATACCCGATATCGCAAGTGCCGTAACAAACGCACAAGGGCCCGGCACGGCACAGACTTTTATGTTGTTCTCGTGACAGCGTAAAGTTAAATCTTCGCCCGGATCGGAAATAATGGGCATGCCGGCGTCGGACACCAACGCACAGTTTTCGCCGTTGAGCAACCTTTCGATTATTACACCGCCACGTTCCGTTCGGTTGTGTTCATAGTAACTCACCATCGGCTTTTTTATGCCGAAATGATTAAGCAACTTTATTGTTACACGTGTATCTTCAGCCGCAATGAAATCGCACGAAGAAAGCACTTCAACGGCTCTCGGCGAAAAATCGCCCAAGTTGCCTATGGGTGTCCCCACAACGTAAAGTGTACCCGCCATGTCAAATCACGTTGCCTTCCGAGTCAAACAGCGGTAAACGTTCAAGGTAAATAAGGTCGTCACGGTCGGCGGCATCACCCTCGGCGAGAATAGACATATTTCCGACGATTTCTGCCTCTGCTTCTTTAACGAGTGTTTGTGTCGCTTTAAGAGATTCGCCGGTTGAAATAACATCATCAACGATGAGGACTTTTTTGCCTTTCATTTCTTCAGCCTCGGCGATGTCAAGGTAAAGGTGCTGTTCACCTTCGGTAGTTATGGAGTTAACGACAACATCGAAAACGCCGGTCATATAGAGTTTAGGTTTTTTTCTTGCAACGAAGTATTTTTTCCCGCTTTGACGTGACATCTCATGAGCGAGAGGAATACCTTTCGCCTCAGCAGTAATTATGTAATCGAATTCGGGTGCTTTTTTCAAAAGTTCGGAGGCACACGCAACGGTAAGTTCGGAGTCACCGAAAATAACGAAAGCACCGATTTGAAGTTTTTCGTTCAGCGGGCAAAGAGGCAGTTTCCTGTCAAGTCCGGCAATTTTCATTGAATAATACATATAAACCATACTCCTTTTGCGAAAAATCGCATATAAACTCATAATTATTATATTATACTGACCGAAAAAGTCAAGTGAAAGGGTGTGTAAAAAACGTAAAAACGCAGACCGCATAAAACACTTTAGTACGAGTGGGTGCGTGTGACAATGCACCTGTATCCCCTTACAGCCTCTGCTGTTTTTTGTTTCATTGCGGTTTGAGTGTGTCGCCTATTGAAATGCACAGGCACTTTGGTGTATAATGATACATATAAAAAAGCGGGGTGTGATTATGCATATACCTAAGTGCGAAACTACCGATATGGAAATTTTAACATTTCAAGAAGCACTCGAAACCGAAAAAAACGGCTCTTTTGATTACGACCGAGAAAAATGGCTCTATGTACCGAACGCCTATACGGAGTACAGATACATCTTGGGCACACGTGGTGACAATCCGCTTATTTGCATCGGAATAAATCCGTCGACCGCAAAACCCGATGATCTCGACAATACTTTGAAATCTGTTGAAAGGACTGCTCTTTTTAACGGTTACGACAGTTTTTTGATGTTCAATGTTTACGCTCAAAGGGCGACCGATCCCAAAAATATGGACGGTTGTTTTAATCCCGATTTGCACCACGAGAATATGGAGGCTTTTCGTTACATACTTTCATCGTATAAAAACGGCAACAAACCCGCCGTATGGGCGGCGTGGGGCACGATAATCGAAAAAAGACCGTATCTTGTAAAGTGCTTGAACGAGATGGTGAAAATCGGTAACGAATACGGCGCCTCTTGGTACAGTGTCGGCAAACGCTCATTAAAAGGGCACCCTCATCATCCGCTTTATCTTAAAAAGAACAGCCCAACCGAAGTGTTTGACGTTGAAACTTATTTGAAAACATTGTTGTAATATATTTGTGCCGTGTTTACGGAGTTTTCGCAAATGTGACTTTTTGCCGTTTTGCGTGGCTTGTCGGTTGTTGACATATATGCACGAATTGTGCTATAATTACCCCTTGAAACACGGGGATCGGCTCATCCTTTGAATTTTTGAAGGGTGAGTTTATTTTTTAAGAATAAAATGTTTTTAATGCCGTTTGTCGAAAATAGTCGCCTTGTTTAAGGCTTCGTGAAATCGGTGTCCCGTTTTTTAAGGAGTGTATGTTTTGCCTATTACCGATTACCTTACCGCCAATGCGGAAAAATACAAAAATGAGGTTGCTCTTGTTGAGATCAATCCCGATATCAGCGAAAAAAGTCGCCAAACATGGCATGAGTATTCTTTGGTTGAATCCAACTCGCTTGAGTCGGGCAGACGTGAACTGACTTGGGGCGATTTTGACAAAAAAGCAAACCGCTTTGCCAATTTGCTTTTGTCAAGAGGTGTCAAAAAAGGCGACAGAGTCGCAATTTTGCTTATGAACAGCCTTGAGTGGCTTCCGATATATTTCGGTATTCTTAAAGCGGGCGCACTTGCCGTACCGCTTAATTACCGCTATACGGCGGAAGAAATCAAATACTGTTTGAATCTTTCCGACAGTGATGTGCTGGTGTTCGGCCCCGAATTTACGGGTCGTGTCGAAACAATAAGTCACAGAATACCCGATGTTAAATATACGTTTTACGTCGGTGAAGATTGCCCCACGTTTGCCGAAAGTTACGACAGGCTTGTGACTTACTGTTCTTCCAAAACTCCCGATGTTGAACTTTGCGACAGCGACGAAGCGGCTGTTTATTTTTCATCGGGAACAACAGGCTTCCCGAAGGCGATTCTTCACGCACACCGAAGCCTTGTTCACGCCGCAAGAACCGAGCAAGCACACCATTCTCAAACGCACGACGATGTCTTTTTGTGCATACCGCCTCTTTATCACACGGGTGCAAAAATGCATTGGTTCGGCTCTCTTGTTTCGGGAAGTAAAGCGGTTTTGCTTAAAGGAACAAAACCCAAATGGATAATAGATGCCGTAAGCAAAGAACATTGCACAATAGTGTGGCTTCTCGTTCCGTGGGCACAGGATATTTTAGATGCCGTTCAGCGTGGCGAAATAGATTTAAGCGAATACGAACTTTCTCAATGGAGGCTTATGCACATAGGCGCACAACCCGTTCCGCCGAGTTTGATAAAAAGGTGGCTGAGCGTATTCCCGAACCATCAATACGATACAAACTACGGCTTGAGCGAATCCATAGGCCCCGGTTGTGTCCATCTCGGTGTTGAAAATGTACATAAAGTCGGTGCGATAGGAAAAGCCGGCTACGGTTGGGAAGTTAAAATCGTCGGTGAAAACGGCGATGCCGTGCCACGTGGCGATGTCGGGGAACTTGCCGTGAAAGGGCCCGGAGTAATGCTTTGTTATTATAAAGACGACGATGCCACCGCATCGGTTCTTTCCGACGGTTGGCTTTTTACGGGTGATATGGCAAAAGAAGACGAAGACGGATTTATTTTCCTTGTTGACCGCAAAAAAGATGTTATAATTTCCGGCGGAGAAAATCTTTATCCCGTGCAAATCGAAGACTTTTTGCGTAAGCATGACGGCATAAAAGACGTAGCCGTTATCGGTTTGCCGGATGCACGTTTGGGCGAAATTGCGGCGGCTGTTATTGAAGTTAAAGACGGCGTAACACTTACCGAAGACGATATCAACGATTTTTGTTACGATATGCCGAGATATAAACGTCCCCGAAAAATTATTTTTGCTCACGTTCCGAGAAATCCCACGGGAAAAATCGAAAAACCGAAACTCCGTGAAATTTATTGCGGTGAAAGTCTTGTCGCTTCTCAAAACGAAATTAAGAAACAGTAAAAGAGGTACTTAGCAATGAAAAAACTTTTATTAGGTAATGAGGCGGTTGCCCGCGGTCTATATGAAGCGGGTTGCCGTGTCGCTTCAAGTTATCCCGGCACTCCCAGTACCGAGGTCACGGAATGTATCGCCGAATATGACGAAATCACAAGCGAGTGGGCTCCCAACGAAAAGGTTGCCTGTGAGGTCGCTTTCGGTGCGGCGGTTGCGGGCGCACGTTCTTTTTGCGCTATGAAACACGTCGGGCTGAACGTTGCCGCCGATCCGCTTTTCACGTCTTCGTATACGGGCGTGAATGCGGGGCTTGTAATAGTCGTTGCGGATGACCCCGGAATGCATTCCTCACAGAACGAACAGGATAGCCGTCATTACGCTCAAGCATCCAAAATAATGATGCTCGAACCGTCCGATTCCGATGAATGTCTTAAATATTCAAAACTTGCGTTTACGCTGTCGGAACGTTTCGACACACCCGTTCTTCTTCGCCTTACAACACGTGTGTCGCACTCAAGAAGCCTTGCCGAAGTCGGTGAAAGAGTAGACAACGGCTTGAAAACATACGAAAAGAACCCCCAAAAATACGTTATGGTACCCGCCAACGCCAAAGTTAAACACGTTGCGGTTGAAGAACGTGTTGCGGCACAGACCGAATATTGCGAATCGGAAGCGGTAAAAGACGGGCTTAACACAGTCGAATACAACAGCAAAAAAATCGGTGTTATCACATCGGGTATTTGCTATGAATACGCAAAAGAGGCGTTAGGGGATAAGGCGTCTTATCTTAAACTCGGTTGCGTGTATCCGCTTCCCGAAAAACTCATAAAAGATTTTTGTGCCGAATGTGAAACGGTTTACGTTCTTGAAGAATTAGACGATTACATTGAAACCCATTGCAAAAAAATCGGTGTTGATGTTATCGGAAAATCACAATTTACGCTTTTAGGCGAATATTCACAGGGTCTTATAAGAAAAGTTGTTTTGGGCGAGGATGCAAAATCGCTTAAAGCGAATGTCGAAGTACCCGCAAGACCTCCCGTGCTTTGTGCGGGGTGTCCCCACCGTGGTCTTTTCTACTCTTTGAAAAAACTCGGCGTTACCGTCAGCGGTGATATCGGATGTTATACCTTGGGCGTTGCAAAACCTTTGGGTATGATGGATACCGTTCTTTGTATGGGCGGAAGTGTTTCGGGGCTTCACGGCAGAAACCTCGCAGACCCCGAAAAAGCCTCGTCGAGCGTTGCCGTTATAGGCGATTCGACGTTTATTCATTCCGGCGTTACGGGATTGATTGATATTGCATATAACAACAGCAATTCCGTTGTTATCATTCTCGATAACAGCATCACGGGTATGACGGGGCATCAGCAGAACCCCACAACGGGATATAACATCAAAGGCGAACCGGCGTCGGCTGTAAGCCTTGAAAAACTTTGCACGGCAGTCGGCATAAACAACGTGTTTACCGTCGACCCATACGATATTGACGATTGCTATAACAACATCAAAAAAGCACTTTCGCTGAACGCACCGGCGGTAGTGATTTCAAGAAGACCGTGTGCGCTTCTTAAAACCGTTAAACACGATCCTCCGCTTAAAGTCAACAAAGAAAAATGCAAGTCTTGTAAAATGTGTATGAAAATCGGTTGCCCCGCAATCAGTATGAAAGACGGAAAAGCGGAAATTGATTTCACACAGTGCCTCGGATGTAAGGTTTGCGCACAACTTTGCAAGAGCGGTGCAATTGAATAAGAAAGGGGAGCAACTATAATGAATAAAGCGATTATGATTGTCGGCGTAGGCGGTCAGGGAACACTCCTTGCGAGCCGAATATTGGGCAGCGCACTTCTTTCGAAAGGTTACGATGTCAAGGTTTCCGAAGTCCACGGAATGAGTCAGCGTGGCGGTTCCGTTGTTACATATGTTAAGTACGGCGAAAAAGTTTATTCACCTGTTGTGGGCGAGGGCGAAGCGGATTTGATTCTCGCTTTTGAACAACTTGAAGCGGCACGGTGGCTTTCGTGCCTTAAACCCGACGGAACCGTTATAGTCAATACGCAAAAAATCGATCCCATGTCCGTTGTTATAGGCGATTGCGAATATCCCGACGGTGTGCTTGATGCGGTAAGAGAATCCGGTGCTTCGGTGGTGGAACTCGATGCACTTTCTTTGGCGGTGAAAGCGGGCTCACCAAAAGCCACCAACGTCGTGCTTATCGGCGCAATGGCTAAAAATACCGATATCGACAAGGCTGTTTGGCTCGACGCCGTAAAATCATGTGTGCCGGAAAAATTCCTCGAACTCAACCTCAAAGCATTCGAACTCGGCTACGGGAATAATTAAATAACTTTTAAAAGAATTTGTTAATAATACACAGAATTACGGAAAAATACGATTTGATTACTTGACATTTTCGCTCTGTGTGTTATAATAAATTCGGTTAATAATTTAATCAGGGAGGATTTATATTATGAAAAAAATATTAAAGGTTATCGGTATTATTGCATCAATCGCAGCAGCGGTAGCCGCAGCATATGTCGTTGTTCAAAAAATTAAGGCAAAAAACGCTCCCCAAGGTTATGATGAAGATAATTATGTATCTTGTTCTTGCCTTGATGAAGATTTCATCAGCGAAGCAGTTGCCGAATAAATACATTTACACAGGTCAAGTCGAGGTGTTTAAACTCTCCAACGGGTTTAAACACCTTTTTTGTATATTTTCGGGAATATTTCAAATAATAACCTCGAACTGATATAAGAGGTGTTGAAATTGATATTTCTGAAAGCGTTTGTTGTAGGCGGGCTTATTTGCGTTATCGGTCAAATACTTATGGATAAAACAAAACTCACGCCGGGACGTATTCTTGTGATGTTTGTTGTTGCGGGTGTTGTTCTCGGCGCATTCGGGCTTTTTGAACCGTTGGAAAAATTCGCCGGTGCGGGTGCCACCGTTCCTCTTTTGGGGTTTGGGGCAAACCTCGCAAAGGGGACTGCCGAAGCCGTTAAAGAAGACGGCTGGTCGGGTATTCTTACGGGGCCCTTGACGGCGGGTGCCGGCGGAATAACCGTGGCGGTCATTGCGGGGCTTGTGATGTCGTTTTTTACAAAACCGAAAGCGAAATAGTGTATAAAAAGGAAAATAAAACTTCCGTGACGGGGCAGATGCACTGTTGCGGAATTTTTTAACACAAAATTAACATTGTTATGTAATAATCGGTATAACAAGGAGTGAAACGGATATGGTATATATTTTAATCGTTGAAGACGACGTTAATTTCAACAGAGTTGTCTGTTCTTATCTTAACACCAACGGTTACACCGCAATCGGTTGCCACAGTGCAACCGAGGCTCTTTCGCAAATGGAAAAAATGAAATTCGATATGATAATATCGGATATTATGATGAAAAACGTCGACGGTTTCGAGTTTGCCGAACAGGTGCGTTCGGTCAATAAAGATATCCCGATTCTGTTTTTGACCGCACGTGAAGATATGCAATCAAAAGAGCGGGGTTATAAAATCGGGATCGACGATTATATTGTCAAACCGGTTGAAATGAAAGAGATGCTTTTCAGAATCGAAGCGATTTTGAAAAGGGCGAATATAGCGAATAAAAAGAAGATCACGGTAGGCGGTCTTTTGCTTGACTCAACCGAAAGCGCCGCCTATGTTAACGGCGAAGATATCGGTCTTTCCGTTAAAGAATTCAATATACTTTTTAAACTTCTTTCCTACCCGAAACGCACTTTCACCCGTACACAACTTATGAACGATTTTTGGGGTTACGAAACCGAAAGCGCACCGAGGACTGTTGATGTGTGCATAACAAAACTTCGCAGTAAACTGTCCGTTTGTCGAGATGTTGAAATCGTTACCGTTCACGGTCTCGGCTACAAGGCGGTGGTTCTCGTTTGAAAATAAAACATTTCGAGCGTGACGAACGCTTGAGTTTTTGGCGCAGTTTTTTCTATGAATTCAATATTGTTTTTCTCGTTATACTGATAAACGGCGTTGGTCTTGTTATTCTTCACAACGAACTTTTGGAACATGGAATGAACTCATACAGAACGACAATATATATACTTATATATCTTTTCTTGGGGTGTCTTGTGTCGAGTGCGTTGGTCTATATTACACGAGCACGGATATATTCGAGAAATTTGCAAATGATATGCCGTGCCGCACAAAAAGTCGCACGGGGCGATTTTTCGGTACGGCTTGACGTGTTTAAAGAAAAAACGGCAAAAACCGAAATGGATATTTTGAAAGAGGATTTCAACACGATGGTTTCGGAACTTGCCTCAATCGAAAAGTTGAAAGACGATTTCGTTGCCGATGTCTCGCACGAAATCAAAACACCGCTCAGCATAATTCAAGGTTATGCCGATTTACTGAATACTCCGGGGCTCGGCGAAAAAGAACGTAATGAATACATACATCTTATTTCGCAGGCGATAAATAATTTGACAACATTGGTAACGAATATTTTAAAACTCAACAAAATCGAAAGCCAAGAGATTGTTCAAAAAGAAAAATATTCGCTTGATGAACAAATGCGACATTGTATTCTTGCGTTTGAAGATAAAATTGCGGAAAAGAATATTGAGTTGGAAGTCAATTTTGACGAAATTGTAATTAACAGCGATAAATCGCTTTTGGAACTTGTTTGGAACAATCTTTTTTCAAATGCCGTAAAGTTTACAAAAGACGGCGGAAAAATCACCTTGATACTCAAAAATCAGGGCAATGTTGCAATTGCAACCGTAAGGGATACGGGTTGTGGCATGAACGAAGAAACAATAAAACATATTTTCGACAAGTTTTATCAGGGTGATACATCCCATTCGGGCGAGGGCAACGGTTTGGGGTTGGCTCTTGTGAACAGGGTAATAAAACTGCTTGACGGCGAAATTTTAGTTTCAAGCACTTTAAACGAGGGAACGGAGTTTAAGGTTGTTTTGGAAAATATTTAATTCCGAACTTAACATTATTTTAATATCATTGCGTTAGAATGTTGCGGTGTTGTAATTTGAAGGAAGTGAAACCGTGGGAAATACCGACAAAAACAAGTTTTCGAAAATGCTTCAGTCAAAACAAAACAGGGCGGTAATAATCATATTGGAAGTTGCCGCATTGCTTACGGTTGTCGTTTTGATCTGTGCCGTTCTCGGCGGTGATTTAATATCGAGCGACAGCGAACCGACACAATATGTGGTTCAAAACACCGAACAGTCAACCGAACGTTCGAATTTATATGAAACGCAATTTGCTCAAGGATCTGTTCCGACAACGAACATTTCAGGCGGTTCGGTCGGCGGTTACACGCAGATCGGGAATGTCGGCGGTTATGCGAATGTCGGTTCGCCAAACACCGCTCAAACACAGGCTGCGGGAACAATCACTCTCGAAAACCCGTCGGGCTGGAGTACTTCTCAAATTCTTTCAAAAGCGGCGAATGCCGTGAACAAAACGAAGGCATACAAAAACAGCCTTTCTGTTCGGCACAGCGAATCTTTCGATGCCGAAGTCACCGAAGCAACGGGCGGTTCAATTGTAAGGAGCGTTGCCAATATTATGGTCGGCTGGGTTGTTCAGCCGGTTGACGAAACGCTTAACTATCAAAACGGCACGGCGGTTAATTCCGAGGGTGAAACGGTGCCGATAATACTTCCCAAAAAGAACAATTTTTATCTTAACGAAAGCGGTGTTACGGGCGCTTCGGCAAAAATATCCGGCAATGAATATGTTATAAACATCAGTCTTGTTGAAGAAAGTGTCGGAATGCACGAGGTACCTCGACATAACGCATCTGCAATCGGGTATCTTGACGTTGCGAATTTCGATCTCAGTTTTTTGACGGTCGATTCGGCAAACATCACCTACAAAGGTTCCTCGTTGGAACTTAGAATAAACGCCGAAGGTTATGTAACTTATGCGGAATATCACATACCCTTGAATATTGTAGGCTCCGGTCACAGCGGATCCATAAGCGGATCCGTAACATTTGACGGCGAACAAACCGAAGTTTGGCGGTTGAGTTATTAACGAATATATTTCAGAAAAGGATGTAGGATATGGCACTTAAAGAAAAAGCATTTAAAATGGCAGTCAAAGAAGCAATCCGATATGTAAGGAAAGATTATGACACAAATCTTTTCAAACTTCTCGATTGGGGCAAAAAAATGGTTAAGGAAGACCTCCATTTAAGAATCCTCAACAAATTGAGCGACAGGCTTTCCGACCCCGAAAACATTTGGGCGGAATACATCAAAAAACTCATAACCGAAACCGACCCCGGAATTATCGAAAAACTTATCCCTCCCATTATAAATACCGTTGTCAAAAGTTACGACAGAAGGCTCGCATCAATGAAAGAACACGGATGCAACATTCCGTGGGCTATTCTTATCGACGTCACCACCGCTTGCAATTTGAAATGCACGGGCTGTTGGGCGGCTGAATACGGAAACAAACTTCAACTGACTTACGACGAACTCAACAAAATAATCACCGAGGGCAAAGCACTCGGCACATATACATATCTTTACACGGGCGGTGAACCGCTTGTTCGCAAAAAAGATTTGATAAGAATTTGCAAAGAAAATCCCGATTGTCTTTTCATTGCGTTCACGAACGGAACTCTTTGCGACGATGATTTTGCCGATGAACTTAAAGCGGTCGGCAATATGTTCCTTACATTCTCAATTGAGGGTAGCGAGGAAACAACCGATGCACGTCGAGGAGAAGGCACATACAAAAAAGTCCTTGACGCAATGGAACGCCTTAAAAAGCGTGGTATTCCTTTCGGCGCATCACTTTGTTGCACAAAGCAAAATGCCGATGTTATCGCCTCCGACGAATATGCCGACTTCCTTATTTCTTTGGGCGTGTTGTTTGCGTGGTACTTCACTTTTGTTCCCGTCGGCACAGGTTCAACACCCGAACTCATGACAACCGCCGAACAGCGTGAAATGATGTATAACCAAATCCGCAAATGGAGATTCAAAGAGGTTAAACCGATCTTTACGATCGACTTTTTCAACGACGGCGAGTATGTCGGCGGATGTGTTGCCGGCGGTAAGCAGTATTTCCACATCAGTGCAAACGGTGACTGCGAACCGTGTGTATTCGCACATTATTCGAACGTCAATATCAAAGATGAAGATAAGCACATAATCGACGCTCTCAAGAGCCCCATATTTATGGCGTATAAAGCACGTCAGCCGTTCTCGGATAATATGCTTCGACCCTGCCCCGTTATGGATAACCCCGGCGCACTTAAAAAGATGGTGCATGAATCGGGTGCAAAATCAACAGACCTTCAAAGCCCCGAAAAAGTTGAAGATCTTTTCGCAAAAACGGTTGATGTAGCACGTAAGTGGAAAGAAACCGCCGACAGAATGGCAGACGAACACGGATTCATCGAGTGGCACATCAGAAGTGTTGATATTTACAAAGGTTATGAATCCGAACATATAAAAGATTTCGATGAATTTGAATAAACAAAGCACGGCATCGTTGTGTGAAAAATCCATTCCACGAGCCGAAAATCCCGAATCGGTAGGCATTTCTTCCTCGGTCGTCAAGGCGATGACCGAGGAAATGAATTACCGTGGCATAAATGTTCACAGTATGATGATTTTGCGTCACGGCAAAGTTGCGTGTGAAATGTGGAGCAAACCGCTGTCGGCGGAAACACCGCATATGGTGTATTCCGTAAGCAAAAGTTTTCTTGCAACGGCGTATGGGCTTGCCCTCGATGAAGGTCTTATAACAAAAGAAACTCGTTTTGTCGATATTTTTCCCGAATATAAAGCAAACAAAAAAGACGAAAATCTTCAAAAACTGACCGTGCATCATCTTCTTACAATGACCGCCGGCAAACAGTCGGCAATGCGAGGAGCGAAAGAGCAAGACCGCATAAAAACTTTTGTCAATGCAAAGTGGATATTTGCACCGGGCGAAAATTGGCGATACGTCAACGACAATTATTATGTCGCTTCCGCAATGCTTTCAAAGGTATTGGGAATGTCCGTGACGGAGTTTTTGAAACCTCGTTTGTATGAACCTTTGGGAATCGAAACGCCGTTTTGGGAAACCTCGCCCGACGGCACCGAAGCGGGCGGTTGGGGATTGATGCTTAAAACGGAAGATATCGCAAAACTTATTTTGTGCTATCACAATAACGGAGTTTATTGCGGAAAACGTGTGCTGCCCGAATGGTGGGTCAGCGAAGCGACCGCCGTTATGCACGATAATTCACAGGTTGAAAAAACTGCCGACAGCAGGGCAGGTTACGGTTGCGGTTTTTGGAAGTGTGCCGGAATGCCCGACACATTTCGTTGCGAGGGCATTTTCTGTCAGTATGCAATATCATTTAAAAATTACGATGCATGCCTTGTGATGACTTCAGACCATTCCGATTTACAGGAAACACTCGATGTCATTTGGAAATATATGCCACAGGTGTTCACACAGCCCGACAAAAATGCCGAAACTACCGAACTTACATTGCCTGACTGTTCCGAGGTCACGGAAAAAAAACGTCAACCGACAGAACGTAAAATAAACGGCAAGGTTTATAAATTACGCCGATGCCGGTTTGCGAATTTTATCGGATTTCCCGTAAGCGTTCTTCCCATGCCGGTTGTCTTTTTCTCGAATGAGCGAGTAGGGAATATGACAGATGTTAAGTTTACGTTCGATTCAAAAGGCGTTTTCTTCGAGTGGAGTGAAGACAGCGGGAAAAACCGATTATATATAGGTATGAACGGCGAAGCCACTCTCGGCACGTTGAGTGTCGGCAAAATGACTTTGCACACACGTACTTTTGCATATTGGGAAAACGAAAACACACTCGTTTTAAGAATCAGACCGCTTGAAGCGGTTGCGGAAAGAATTTTAAAATTCGTTTTTGACGGCAAAAAAATAAAAATGTATCCGTCAACCGTTCCCGCCACCGAAGAAAAAGCCAAAAAAATCGGCGAAAAATTAAAATGTATTCTCATCGGCAGATGGTTTCATTGGTGGATAGATTTTTTGGTTCCGAAAGTCGGAAGAATACTTAATCCCGTGCATCGCGGAAAAACGAAAAACACAGGTGCGAATTGAAATCCGCTTTGCGAAAATTAAAATTTAAAATACAGGGAGGCTGTAAAAATGCATTTTTTACAGCCTCCTCTTTTATACGTTATTATATACATTTGTATCTGTTATTTCGGCAACTCTTTGGGCGTGTTTGTAAAGCCTAATATATATTCGGGTGATACATTATAAAATCTGCACAGTTTTATCAAAACTTCAATCGGCAACGGTCTTTCACCACGTTCATACCTTGAATAAACCGTTTGAGAAGTGTTTAAAAAAGTTGCAACTTCAGTTTGATTGAGGTCACGGTCTTCACGCAAATCTCGTATTCGTTGTGAGTAATTCATAATACCACCATCCTGATTTTATCGACTGTTAAATTATAAAACGACACCGTTTGGTACTATTGACTTTAGTATCAAACGGTGTTAAAATATATGCAAGCAACCAAGCTTTAAGATTATTATAGGAGGTAAGAATTTTGAAAAGGACACTGAGTTTATTTTTGGCGCTCATAATGGCATTCGGAATATTCTGTTCCGTGCCGTTTACGGAATC
>CAYPAB010000018.1:0-31060 GCA_964408605.1 uncultured Eubacteriales bacterium | reverse complement strand
AAATTGCTTCAATAAATTGCATCAATGTTATTGATTTATCAATATTTTTGTAGTAGTATTATATATGTATAAAACCGAAAAGAGGTAATCCGATGTCACTTGTCACTTTAAAAGAACTTGTTTCCCGCGCCGAAGCCGAAAAAATCGCCGTCGGTGCTTTTTCTGTCGGCAATATGGAAATGGTTTTGGGTGCGGTGAAAGCCGCCGAAAAAACAAACACCCCGATAATCATTCAAATTGCGGAAGTGCGGTTGCAAACGTCACCGCTTGAAATAATCGGCCCTATGATGGTTGCCGCCGCCGAAAACAGCAAAGTAGATATTTGCGTTCATCTTGACCACGGCTTAAAATACGAAACGGTGCTCAAAGCCCTTGACATCGGTTTTTCGTCTGTTATGATCGACGGATCTCTCCTCGATTTTGAAGATAACATCGCTCTGACAAAAAAAGTTGTCGATACGGCGAAAGAATACGGTGCTTCCGCTGAGGCGGAACTCGGTGTCGTCGGCGGTAACGAAGGTGGCGGAAAAGCCCACATAATTCAGTGTACCGACCCACACGTCGCAGCCGAATTTTGCGAAAGAACTTCAATCGACGCTCTCGCCGTCGCAATCGGGAACGCTCACGGTCACTATGCCGTAACGCCCGAACTCCGTCTTGATATTCTCAAGGAAATCGATGACACTTGCGACACACCGTTGGTTCTTCACGGCGGAACGGGTGTAACTCCCGAAACATTCCGTGAATGCATCAAAAACGGCGTCAGAAAAATCAATATAGCAACCGCAAGTTTTGATTCTGTCGTTAAAGCGGCCGAAACATCTGTTGCCGACAGCGGTGTGAATTATTTTAAACTTTCGCAGGCGATGGCTGATGCCGTTTGCGAAAATGTCGAAAAACACATCAAAATTTTCAACATGGCAAATTAAAGATAAGGAGACTTATATTTATGAAATACATCGAATTTGACAATTCCAAAGAATTTGATCTTATCCTGCTCGGCAGAGTTGCCGTGGATTTCAATCCCGTTGACTACTACTGCCCCCTGTCGGAAAGCACAACATTCAAGCGTTATTTGGGCGGTTCGCCGGCAAACATTTCCGTCGGTCTTTCAAGACTCGGTAAAAAATGCGGATTTTTCGCAAAAGTATCCGACGATGAACTCGGAACATTCGTTGAAAACTTCTTCAAAAACGAAGGCATCGACTGTTCACACATCACACGTTGTAAAAACGGCGAAAAAATCGGTCTTACATTCACCGAAATCCGTTCTCAAACGGAAAGTTCGATTCTTATGTACCGCAACGAAGCAGCCGACCTCAAACTCTCGGTTGAAGATATCGACGAAGAATACATAAAAAAAGGCAAAGCACTTCTCATCTCCGGCACGGCACTTTGCGAAAGCCCCTCAAGAGAGGCCGCTCTTAAAGCGACGATCCTCGCACAGAAAAACAACATTCCCGTAATATTCGACATCGACTACCGTGCTTATAACTGGAAAAACGCCGACGAAATCGCAATTTACTATTCCGCAGTTGCGTCGAAAGCGGACATCATTCTCGGCTCACGTGAAGAATTCAATCTTACCGAAAAACTCATCGGTCTTGACGGAACTGACAAAACAAGTGCCGAATATTGGCACTCACAAGGCGCTAAAATCGTCATTATCAAACACGGCAGTGACGGTTCAACCGCTTACACAAACGACGGCGAAAGTTACAACATCAAACCCTTCCCCGTAAAACTTCTTAAATCTTTCGGTGGCGGTGACGGTTATGCATCGGCATTCCTTTACGGTATTTTTGAAGGTTGGGATATTATGGATGCACTCGAATTCGGTTCCGCATCCGCCGCTATGCTTGTTGCAAGCCACGCTTGTTCACAGGATATGCCCTCTGTTGATGCCGTAAAAGAGTTTATTAAAAAAGAAAAAGAAGAATACGGCGAAATGATCGCACGTGGATGATTTTCCTTTTCGCTGACCCCAACTCTTATTGAAAGGATGAAAAATATGTTCGAAAAACCCTCTTTCAACGAGAATAACGAGCGTATTCTCTGCGAGATAAACGGCAAACATTCCGATATGATGATGAACATCAAAGTTAAGCGCTTTGACGTCGGCGACACATTAAAAGTCTTCGATGAAAACTGTGAAACCGCTTTCCTTATATTATACGGCGATGCAGATATTTCTTGGAACGGCGAAACCGACAATATGACAAGAGAAAATCCTTTTGTTAAGGCTTCTTACTGCCTGCATGTTCCGAAACAGACTGAAGTTACCGTTAAAGCAAACAAGCCCACGGAGATTCTTATTCAGCAAACCGAAAACGATATTATTTTCACACCCGTCTTTTACACTCCGGATATGATTCTTTATCAGCATTTCGGAAAAGACCAATGGGACGGTGCCGGTTACCGAATAGTTTCAACCGTTTTTGACCACGACAACGCACCGTACTCAAATATGGTTCTCGGCGAGGTTTACAATCAACCCGGCAGATGGTCGAGTTACCCTCCGCACCATCATCCGCAACCCGAAGTATATTATTATCAGTTTGACAAACCGCAGGGCTTCGGTGCGGCGTTTGTCGGTGACGATGTGTATAAAAGTGTTCAAGGCAGTGCGGTGTTTATTCCCGACGGCAAAGACCACGAACAAGTTGTGGCTCCCGGTTACGAAATGTGTTATATATGGATGGTTCGCCATCTGCCCGATGATCCGTGGCTCAAAACAACACGCTTTGTTTCCGAAGAACACCAATGGCTTACAAAATAATTTATCTTACAGGAGTGATATAAATGCCTATTATGACTATGGGTCAGGCGCTTGTTAAATATCTTGACAGTCAATATGTATCTTTTGACGGTAAAGAAACAAAGTTCGTAGACGGAATTTTTACCGTTTTCGGTCACGGTATAGTTTGCGGTCTCGGTCAGGCACTTGACGAAAACAGAGGCTCACTTAAAGTCTATCAAGGTAAAAACGAACAGGGAATGGCCCACGTCGCCACAAGTTTTGCAAAACAAAACAACAGACGTAAAATAATCGCCTGTTCTTCTTCGATAGGTCCCGGTGCCGCCAATATGATTACTGCCGCGGCTACCGCAACGGTAAACAACATTCCCCTTTTGCTGTTCCCCGCAGACACATTCGCATCAAGGCAACCCGACCCCGTTTTGCAACAGTTCGAGCAACCTTACTCGTTATCCGTAACGACTAACGATGCTTACAAGCCCGTTTGCAGATATTGGGACAGAATAGTTCGCCCCGAACAGTTGATGTCCGCAATGCAAAACGCAATGCGTGTTCTTACGGATACCGCAAACACCGGTGCGGTTTGTATTTCTCTTTGCCAAGACGTTGAAGGCGAAAGTTACGACTATCCCGAAAGTTTCTTTGAAAAAAGAGTTCATAAAATAACAAGAATCGTGCCCTCTGCCGACGAAATCGGCGACATTGCCGAGATTTTGAAATCCGCCGAAAAACCGCTTGTTATCGCAGGTGGCGGTGTAAGATACTCCGAAGCGGGCGAAGTTTTGCAAAAATTCTGCGAAAAACATAATATTCCTTTTGCCGAAACGCAAAACGGCAAATCCGCCGTTCTTTCATCTCATCCGCTTAATTTGGGCGGTGTCGGTGTTACAGGTAACCTTGCCGCAAACACCGTTGCAAAGCAAGCTGATGTTGTTATAGGAATCGGCACTCGTTTCTCCGATTTCACGACCGCATCTAAGTCACTTTTCAAAGCCGATGCACAGTTTATCACAATCAACACCGACAGATTCGATTCATATAAACTCTCTGCCACAAAAACGGTTTGCGACGCAAAACTCGGCATTGAAGCACTCGACGGTGCAATCGGTGATTACAAAACTTCTTACACAACGGAAATATCCGATGCCAAAACCTCGTGGGAAAATGAAATGGCACGTCTTTCCGAATACAAATACTCCGAAGATTTCGAACCGATCATCAAGGCAAGATATGAAGACACGATACCCGAATTTATCGAAAAAACAGGCGGTACCGTTACCCAAACTTCAGCCTTGTCGCTTATCAGAAAGGTTATCGATAAAGATGCCATTGCCGTTGCGGCGGCAGGTTCACTCCCCGGCTGTATGCAAAGAATGTGGACAACCGACAGCCTTTACACATACAATATGGAATACGGCTATTCCTGTATGGGTTATGAAATCGCAGGTGCGTTAGGTTCAAAACTCGCCGCACCCGACAGGGAAGTTTACGCTTTCTGTGGCGACGGCAGTTATTTGATGCTTCACAGCGAACTTGTCACTTCAATACAGGAAAACAAAAAAATCAACGTTCTTCTGTTTGATAATTCGGGATTCGGATGCATCAACAACCTTCAAATGTCAAACGGTATAGGCAACCTTGCAACAGAGTTCAGAAAACGTGACGAAAACGGAAATCTTTTGGGCGAAATCTTCCCCATTGATTTTGCGAAATGCGCTTCCGGATACGGTGTAAAAACATACACCGCAAGAACGCTTGAAGAACTCGAACAGGCTCTTGAAGACAGCAAAAAGCAAACTGTTTCGACTCTTATAGATATTAAGGTACTTCCCAAAACAATGACCGACGGTTACGGTGCTTGGTGGCACGTCGGCATTGCTTCAACTTCGTCAAATGAAGCGGTTAACGTCGCATTTGAAAATAAACAAGAAAATCTTAGAAAAGCGAGGAAATTCTGATGCTTGATAAAAACAAAGTCAAACTCGGCATAGCCCCTATCGCCTGGACAAACGACGATATGCCGGATCTTGGGGCAGAAAACACCTTTGAACAGTGCATTTCCGAAATGGCTCTTGCGGGCTTTACCGGTTGCGAAGTCGGTAACAAATACCCCAAAGACACCGCTGTTCTCAAAAAGGCTCTTGACCTTCGTGGCATGCAAATTTGCAACGCATGGTTCTCGACGTTCCTTACAACAAAACCCTATGAAGAAACCGAAAAAGAATTTATTAAGCACATCACTTTCCTTAAAGAAATGGGTGCAAAGGTTGTCGGCGTTTCCGAACAGGGCCATTCAATTCAAGGCACCGACCTTTCGATCTTCGATGACAAGTATGTTATGAATGACGAAGAATGGGATATGCTTTGCACAGGTCTTAACAAACTCGGTAAAGTTGCGAAAGATATGGGCATTACGCTCACCTTCCATCATCACATGGGCACGGTTGTTCAAACTGCCGCCGAAATCGACAGGCTTATGGAAAACACCGATCCCGAACTTTTCAATCTTCTTTTCGACTCCGGTCACCTTGCATATTGCGGTGAAGATTATATGTATATTCTCAAAAAATACATCAACCGCATCAAACACGTGCATTTAAAAGATATCAGACCCGATGTTATTGCCGATGTCAAGGCAAAAGGCGAAAGTTTCCTTCAGGGTGTTCGCAAAGGTACATTTACCGTTCCCGGTGATGGTGCTATCGACTTCGCTCCCATTTTCGATACTCTTGCCGAAAACGGTTACGAGGGATATGTGCTTGTTGAAGCAGAGCAGGATCCCGCTGTTGCCAATCCGTTTGAATACGCTTTGAAAGCGAGAAAATACATTGCCGAAAAAGCAGGTTTATAATCAGTATTATTAAAGGAAGGTGGAAATATAATGAGTGCCGAAAAACTCAAATATTTTTGCAACGGTGAATACGTTGAATCAAAAACCGATGTGTGGTATGACTTACACAATCCCAGCACCGGTGAAGTAACGGGATATGCTCCCTGTTGCACAAACGACGAAGTCCTTGCGGCGGTTGAAGCGGCGAAAGCGGCATACCCCGTTTGGAGTTCTACCCCCGCGGTAAAAAGATCGCAAATTCTTTACAATGTTCGAAATCTTCTTATCGAACACATGGAAGAACTCACAAGACTTGTTGCCGAAGAAAACGGCAAAGTTTGGGCGGAAGCCGAAGGTGATGTTCTTAAAGCGAAAGAAGGCACCGAACTTGCAACACAGGTTCCCTCACTTATGATGGGCGAAAGCCTTATGGATGCTTCAAGGGGCTACGATACCGTTTTGTACCGTGAGTCCATGGGTGTTTTTGCGGGTATTGTTCCCGTTAACTTCCCCGCTATGATTCCTTTCGGTTGGATGGTTCCCACATGTGTTGCCTGCGGTAACACAATCGTGTTAAAAGCCGCTTCGCTCACTCCCAGAACCGCTTTGAGAATTGCGGAACTTTACAAAGAAGCAGGCATTCCCGACGGTGTTGTTAACGTTGTTACATGTTCAAGAAACGAAATCAATACACTTCTTGACCACCCCGACATCAAAGGTATCACATTTGTCGGCTCAACACCCGTTGGTAAACTTATTTACGAAAGAGCTGCAAAAGCAGGCAAACGTGTGCAGGCTCTTTGCCAGGCAAAGAACCACGCATTGGTACTTGAAGATGCACCTATCGAACGTACTGTTGCCGGTGTTATCAACTCGGCATACGGTTGTGCCGGTCAGCGTTGTATGGCACTTTCTTGCTGTGTTGTTCAAGAATCCATCGCTGATAAATTTGTTGCCGAACTCAAAAAACAGGCAATGAACATTAAAGTCGGCAATTCGGTTGACAAATCTTCTAAACTCGGACCGCTTACATATAAAAAGCACTACGACGAAGTTGTCGCCGATATCGAAAAAGGTGTTAAAGAGGGCGCAACTCTCGTTCTCGACGGAAGAAACGTTGAACTCCCCGACGAACTCAAAGACGGTTACTTTGTTGGCCCCACAATCTTCGATAACGTTACCGAAGATATGACGATCGGCAGAGATGAAGTTTTCGGACCCGTTCTTTGCATCAAGAGAGTTAAAGATTTCCACGAAGGCATCGCCGTTATGAACGCAAACCCCTATGCAAACGGTTCCGTTATTTTCACACAAAACGGTCACTATGCTCGTGAATTTGCACGTCATACAGACGGCGGTATGGTCGGCGTAAACGTCGGCATCCCCGTTCCGATCGGATTCTTCCCCTTCTCAGGTCATAAAGATTCGTTCTTCGGTGACCTTCATTGCCTCGGCAAAGACGCTTACCGTTTCTTTACCGAAAGCAAATGTGTAACAACACGTTGGTTCGATGAAGAAGAAATGAAGAAAACGGAAGTTTCAACTTGGGACGGAACTATCTGATAATTTTAAATTGAAAGGACACAATAATTATGCTTAATATCGGTATTATCGGTGCCGGCCGTATCGGCAAGGTTCACCTTGAATCAATTTCATACCATGTTAAAAACGCAGTAGTTACCGCTATTGCGGATCCCTTTATGAACGACGAAACAAAGGCGTTCTGTGAAGGCTTCGGCGTTGAAAAGATTTATACGGATTACAAAAAAATCATCGAAGACGAAACAATTGATGCTGTTCTTGTTTGTTCTTCAACCGACACTCACGCCACAATTTCTATCGAAGCGATTGAAGCGGGCAAACATGTTTTCTGCGAAAAGCCCGTTGACCATTCCGTTGCAAAAATCCAAGCGGTTGCGGATGCTCTCGCAAAACATCCCGAAGTTAAATTCCAAGTCGGTTTTAACCGCCGTTTCGACCACAACTTTGCCGCTATCCGCAAAGCATATGACGACGGCAGAATCGGTGACGCTCACATTCTTAAAATCACATCACGTGACCCCGAACCGCCGAATCCGGCATACATCAAAGTATCGGGCGGTATTTTCCTTGATATGACAATACATGATTTCGATATGGCAACATTCCTCACCAACAGCGATGTTGAAGAAGTTTATGTTAACTCGGCAGTTCTTGTTGACCCCGCTATCGGTGAGCAGGGCGATGTTGATACCGCTATAATCACAATGAAAATGGCAAACGGCGCTCTCGCTGTTATCGACAACTCAAGACGTGCCGCATACGGCTATGACCAAAGAGCCGAACTTTTCGGTTCAAAGGGTATGGTTGCCACCTCCAACGACACACTTTCGTCTGCTGTTGTTTCGGATGCTGACGGCGTTACCGGTGAAAAACCGCTTTTCTTCTTCCTTGAAAGATATATGGGTTCATTCTCGGAAGAAATGAGGCAGTTTGTTGACGCTTGCGAAAACAACAAAGAAGTTCCCGTTGGCATTCATGCGGGAATGCAGTCGGTAAAAATCGGGCTTGCGGCAAAACTCAGTGTTGCCGAACACCGTCCCGTTAAACTTTCGGAGATTAACTGAAATGTCAAACAACTATGATATAATAGTTATAGGTGCAGGCTGCGGCGGTTTAACCGCCGCTGTTTGCGCTGCAAAAGAAGGCCAAAAAGTCCTTCTTCTTGAACGTCACAATACCCCCGGCGGATTTGCAACCGGTTTTGTTCGTGGCAGATTTGAATTTGATGTATCTTTGCAACATCTGTTCGGATTTTCAAAAGACTCGGATGCAGGCGAACTGAAAACAGTTTTTGACTCAATCGGCATCAGCGATAAAGTCGATTGGGCACAAATCCCCGATGCATTCCGTTTTATTTGCAAATCGGAATCCGCCTCGCCTATTGATGTTACAATGCCTTTCGGGGTTGATAACTTTATAAAAGCCATGGGCGAATACGACCCCGACGGCGTTAAACCGCTTGAAAAACTGTTTGCTTTGGCTGAGGATGTTGAAAACGCAATGTCGTTTTTGGCAGAGGGTGACGGTAAATACAGTGTTACTGAAATCCGCCGTATCATAAAAGAACACGGCAATTTTGTCAGAACCGCTTCGTATTCCGTTAACGAAGTTTTCAACGCTCTCGCAATCCCTCAAAAAACACAGGATATTCTCAAAGTATTTTGGCTGAAATTCGGTGTTGATTGCAACAGATTAAGTTTTGTTGATTATATTACCGCCGTATACCCCTACATTAAATACGGCTCATCCGTTCCCACGTTTGGAAGTCACGCTTTAAGTATGGCTTTGGTGGGCGCTCTTGAAGATAACGACGGTGAAATCCGCTACAACGCACACGTATCGAGAATACTGTTTGAAGGCGGGCATGCAACAGGAGTTATTCTTAAAAACGGCGAAAGAATTATGTGCAACCACATAATTTGCACTTGTTCGCCAACTTTCGCATACTCGAAAATGATGAAAAAATCCGATGTTCCGATTTCGGCAATAAAAAGAACAAATGCACGTTCTTACGGTGGCAGAGGTGCTTGTGTGTATCTCGGCTTAAACCGTTCACCCGAAGAATTGGGCATTAAAGATTACTCGGTATTTATAACCGACAGCACAAATACCGCACATCAGTTTTCTCTTATGAAATCGATAAATACAAACAACGTTTTAACGGCTGTTTGTTCAAATATTGCGAACCCAAAACGTTCGCCCGCAGGCACAACTATATTGTGTCTTTCGACTTTTTACACCGACAATTGTTGGGCTGACATTTCACCCGAAAATTATTTTGACGAAAAAGATATGCTTGCGGCACGTCTTATCGCAAATTACGAACAGGCAACCGGTATTGTGATTCACAATAATATTGAGGAACTCGAAGTTGCCACTCCGATAACATTCGCTGAATACACAAACACGCCTCAAGGCACGGTTTTCGGATATTTCCGTGATGATTGGGACTCTACCCTGCCCCGTATCATTACCGAAGCAACCGATTCCGACACTAAGGGTTTGCGATTCTGCGGTGGATGGGGTACACAACATTCCGGCATCGCTACATCCGTTGTTTCGGGCAGAAATACTGCTTTTGCCACCCTCGGTGATATTGCGGAAGAAAGGAGTGTTGCAGATGAAAAATAAAGTCATTGTTCGCTCCGATTTTAAAGATATTCGAAAATTCACGGGTATTGCGGAAGTAAGAAAAGGCATTATCGACGAAGCACCCGAAACTCCGCTTATAGCAAACTATGCCGTAAATTCAACCGCAAACTTTTTGCATCCGCCTACACAATATTTGAAAGTTAAGCGTGTTGCCGAAATATCAAAAGATGTACGTGCATACATTCTCGAACCCGATACCGCTCACGGAACGGCGAAACTCGCCTATTTCAGACCCGGTCAAAGCATAAGCGTAACGCTGACAATCGGAAATGCCGTTGTTACTCGACCCTACACACTCTGTTCTTCACCCCTACGCTCCGTAGATGACGAATACGTTATCATAGTGAGGAAGAAGCCCAACGGTTTTGCTTCTCATTACATCATCAACAACTGGCGAAAAGGAACAGAGGTCACTTCTTCCGCTCCGTTCGGAACATTCTTTTATCAGCCGTTGCGTGATTCAAAAAACATTATCGGAATATGTGACGGTCAAGGTGTTTCGGCGTTTTCTTCAATGGCGGAGGCTGTTGCCGACGGAAGTTTGAATATTGATTTAACCCTTATTTACTCCGCAAGAAAGCAAAGCGAGGCGATTATGTCCGAACGCCTTGACGAACTTGCGAACAAAACTCCGAATTTCAGAATCGTTTATGTTTTCAGCGATGAGCACGTTTTCAAATGCGAACGAGGTTTTGTTACAAAAAGTCTTATCGAGAAATATGCGACAAGCACAAAATACAGTTTGTTTGCCTGCGGTTCTCAAACGCTTTACAACCGTATTATTCCGCAAATTGCCGAACTGAAATTGGAAAAGAAATTCATCCGTTTTCAGTTGAACGGTCAAATTGAAAACCCCGCAAATTTGCCTGACTTCCCGAAGGATGCCGTAACCAAAACATTCCTTTGCAAAGTCCTGCGTGACGGAAAACTTATTGGCACCGTGCCCTGCTCCGCTACCGAAACGCTTCTTGTTGCTTTAGAGCGTGAGGGTCTTGAAACACGTTCCCTGTGCCGTTCCGGTGACTGTGGATTTTGCCGTGCCAAACTTATTAAAGGTCATGTTTTCATTCCCGAAGGCGTTGATTCTCGGCGTTTAGCCGACTCAAGTTACGGAATCATACACCCGTGTTGCTCTTATCCGATGAGTGATATGACGCTTGTTATAAACTGACTTTTCTTAAAACTCATAAAAGCAAAAAACGAACGAATTGCCGTTTTTCGGTAGTTCGTTCGTTTTTATTACTTTGTTATATTATCATTGCTCTTGCTCTTGCTTAATAAGAGTTGCAAATCTCAACATCTGTTTGCGTGAGGGAACGCCCAATTTCCCAAGCATATTGTGGTTATGGAATTTCAGCGTACTTTCTCTTATATTTAAAATATCCAAAATATCCTTTGCCGATTTGCCCTGAAGATATAATTCAAAAATTTGATACTCTTTTTCGGTCAGCAATGCCAATCCTTTTTTGAATGCTTCAAATTGCACGGGGTCGATTTCATCTAATCGTGAATACGCAAGACGTTCAGCCTGTTTGCTCGCTTCGTCATATTTCGTTTGCATTTGCAAAATAGTGGATAAAGCATCGTTTTTGTCTTTTTCCGCTTTCGATACCGCTTCTTCGTTCAAACGGTCTTGCTCGGCGAGAAACGCAAACAAATCGTCGATTTCAATAACGCAACCCGTGTTATCGTCATAAGTTTTTTGACGTATTTGATCGATATTCTTTTTAAGAGGGTTAAGATATCGGTGTGCAAACAGAAGCGCAAGCCCGACAGCAAAAACCGTCAGAATAATCAACAAAACAACGGTTCTCGACACATCCTCAAAAAGTGCCCGGTCATAGTCTTCTTTCAGCATAAGAACACTCAAGGAAGATTTGCATTCTCCGGGGCAGAGTTCGATTTCTTTTGTTATGCCGATATAAGATGATGAATCATTTTCATAAAGAGTAAGCCCGTTTCCGAACGGTTCGGACTCAAAAACGCCCGTAGGCCCCAAATAATAATCATTCAAAACGCCGGCACTTAATGTTTGAGCGGAATCCTCAAGACCGCCGGAACCTTTTGAAAGGCAAAAAATCGCTCGGTTAAACTCGGAGGGCTGTGCAAAATTCTGTTTAAAATAGCCCTCGTTTACCTCGAAACCGCAAATGCCGTAAAAAGTTCCGTCGGAACCCTTGACAGGCACAACCATCAGCATAACGTGTTGGTCTGTACCGGTCAGCAACGCAACATCGGTAATACGGTAACTTGTACGCAACGGAAATGATGCACTGTTTATAATCTCGTTGTAATTCGGAAAATTATCGGTGCTGAATTCAAGCCGCCATTTACGGTGAGGCATACAGTCGTTGTTTTTCCCGACATCCGATAACCCTCTGTAAAGCAAAACCCGTGTATCGTCGGCTTCGAGGCTGTTTCGTTGCAAATAAATACCGCTCCGTGAAAACTCGGCGTTTTCAACCGACGGATTCACTTGGGTGTTAAGCAATATAAAGTTGCCTGTGCAGTCGGCTTCAAAAAGAGTTTTCTTTAAAGACCCGATCAATTCATTTTGAATCGCTTCAATATCTTTATCGGATCCTTTAAGCATATCGAACGTGATTCCGTTATTCTCAAGATACTGTTCGATAATTTCGGAAGCGCTTCCCGACAGGTGAACACTCATAACGGCAAGTCCGTCATAATATGTGGCGACCTGCCTTTCGAAAATCTCGGTTTGAAAACTCAAAGTATCGGCAACATTCTTTTTGGTGTTTGTAAAACCGCCAATAAGAAACACACCCGCAAAAATCAAAGTCAGCAAGATAACGGCAAGTATAACCATATACGCAAACAATTTACGTCTCAATGTTTGCTTTTTTCTTGTATGCGTTGGTTTTTTCATCAACCGTCACAGCCCTTTACTTAACATTTTTGAACATTTCCCACGTTTCCGCAGCGAGAGTTTCGTCACTTTCGCCCGCCTTATAGCGGTTCGGGAACGTCTTTTGCATTTCACGAAGTTCATCGTACAATGTGTACACTTTGCCGTAGTAACCCGAAAAAGAAGGTTCTCTTACAGCGGTAGATGTACTTTTAACGGTTTCAATCGCCGTAAAAAGTCTTTTATAAGTTTCTGAGGGAAAATCGTAATCTTTAATCTTTTCGAAAGAGTCGTTGTTAACCGGCATATATCCCGTTTCAACGCAAAAATCAAGGTTACGTTCACTTTCGGTGAGCCAACGTGCAAATACAACGGCCGCTTCCGCTTTTTGTTCGGTAGTTTTATAGGCACAAAGACCTACGCCTGCCTGTGTAACGAGTTTATCTTTTCCATCGGCGGCGGGCATCGGTAATACCTGCAAATTCATCGGTTCGGAAGTGTTATCGGGATATGTTACGGTGTCGTTATAATACAGCACGGATGCCGTAGAACCGAGACCCGCAACAACTTCACCGGTCATAACCTGTGTGTTTGAGTATAAATCGGAAACAATGATATGCCCTTTTGCAAGCGAACGGGCAAACATCATCCATGAATTTTTGAATATTTCGTTATCGAAATCGTACCAACCGTCTTCGGTATAAAAATCCTCTGCACCGTTTTCGAGTGCTGAAAGTTCAACCGCACGAATCGGGAAATCGAGCGCACAAAACGGCTTACCGCCCGACCATTCGTAAAACTTTTCGGCTGCGGAATAAAAACCGCTCCACGTTGAAAGGCTGTCGTAAGTTACGCCCGTTGCTTTTGAAAAACGTGAAAACTGCTCGCCTGCAACAAAAAGCAAATGCGTTGACTTTGACACGGGGAAAACGGAAAGTTTTTCACCGACCATACCGTCTTCCAAAAATTCGGGAACGTATGCATTCAGTTCTTCTTCCGTAAAATACTCTTTCCAATCCAACAGATTGTCGGCACCGAGTTCTTCGGCGTTGTTGTTATGACAAAAGAATAAATCCGGCATAGGAACGGCACCCGCACCGTTATTTTGAGATGCAATGAGTTTTTCGCCTATTTGGGCTGTGCTTGACATAAGCGATACATTTATTGTTATCCCCTTTTCCTCGCCAACAGTCTTGTTAAACTCCTCAACAAGGCGGTTCATGGGAGAATCGGCTTGCTCGCCGTAAACGTGCCACATCGTAAGCGTAACGGGGTTGTTGGGGTCAAGATGAGTTTTTGAGGCACATCCCGAAAATGTCAAAAGCAGAATAACCGCAATTAACATCAATGATACTAACTTCTTCATAGTGCTACCTCCTCGGCAGAATTTAACCGCCGATACCGAAATAATTTTAAAAAGCCCCATCTTTTCGGGGTTTGGGTGGGGGACAATTTTTCAAAACAGTGTATACCGTAATATCGCAAGAGTACGAAAGAAGGGTATAAACTTTTGCTTATTAACGGATACTCTTTTTGCGAGATACACACCTCGCAAAACACTCTGTTCGAACGCCAACGAAATACTGAGTCCGCCCGCATATTATAATACCATATTCGGCGTTTTCAGTCAATGCACGATTAACTCAAAATATTAAAATTGAGTCGAAACCGATCCGAAAACCGATTCGCTATACAAACAAAGAATCCGTTACCCTACTGCGATTTCATAGGGCAACGGATTCTTTATTTAAGTTAAAAATTCAAACATTCTTTGTGCGATATTTTCGCATTGTCGCAAAATAGAAAACAAGCGACAAAACCGTTGCAACGACCCAACCGACGGGCCACGAATACCAAATTCCCGTATACCCCCAAAGAGGTGAAAAAACAAATGCGAGAATCACCCTCAAAACGAGGTCGGTAAACGTTGCTACCATAAACAGTTTCATAGTGCCGGTTCCCCTTAATATGCCGTCACATATAAGTTTAATTCCGATAAAGCAATAAAACGGTGCAACTACCTTGAGGAACGAAGTACCCGAAGCAACAGCCTCGATACTGCCGTCGCCTTCCATAAATATTTTTATAAAAGGTTCGTTGAAAATCAAATAAGCCGCCGCAAAAAGAACACCCGTTACCACAACCATAAGAGAACCGCACTTCATCCCCTCTTTGATTCTGCCGTATTTACCGGCACCGACATTTTGGGCGGTAAAACTCGAAACGCCGTTACCGAATGTACAAAGCGAATTTATAGTAAACGTATTAAGTTTAATCGCAGCCGAATAACCCGCAACAACCGACGAGCCGAAGCCGTTAATAAGTCTTTGGATGAATACGTTTCCGACCGATACAAAACTTTGTTGCAAGACGCTTGGGATTGAAATCCGTGATATTTTTTTGAGTATCGAAAACGAAAAAATCGGGTACTTGCCTTCCGTATTCAGTTTTTTGAGATGTTTGAAAAGCGTCATCAACGATAACAAACCCGCTATGCCCTGAGCGATAAATGTAGCCCAGGCAACACCCGAAACCCCCATATAAAAATACACAACAAATATATAATCGAGAACGATATTGAAAACCGATGAAAAAATCAAAAAATAAAGCGGTGTTCTTGAATCGCCCAAAGATGTAAACACAGCGTTTGCGATGTTGTAAATAAAAAGAAAAACAAATCCACCGACATATATTTTAAGGTACAAAGCGGAATCATCGAATATATTTGCAGGGGTGTTTATCATTCTCATAAGAGCCGGTGTCAACGCAATTCCCAAAAGTGTTAACACAGCACCCAAAACCGTAGTCGCAATAAGTGAAGTTGAGGCGGCGGTTTTAACTTTTTTATACTCTTTTGCACCGAAATATTGCGAAATCACAACACCGCAACCGATGTTGCAACCTATTGCAATCGCATTAAAAATATTTGTTATCGGGTACGAAGCACCGACCGACGCCAACGCATCCTCGCCGACAAACCGACCCGCTATAAGACTGTCGGCTATGCTGTATAACTGTTGAAAAATAACGCTGATAAAAAGAGGCATTGTGAATTTCAACAGGACTTTGTTTGTTTTACCTTGTGTTAAATCGTTCGTCATATAAATTCTAACCCTCAAAAAAATTCAATATAATTATAGTAGTTTTTTTGAAAAAGTAAAGAGCGGAGATGAAAAAATTGCAATCATTTTTTAATGTTGTCGGTTCTGTTGTTTGGGGAATCCCGATGTTGATATTTTTCATATTTACATCTTTGCGTTTTACGTTAAAAAGTCGGTTTTTCCAATTCACGGGAATCAAAAAAATCTTTAAACTAACATTGGGTTCGATGTTAAAAGAAAAAAACGGCGATGGGATATCGCAGTTTTCCGCATTTTGCTCAGTACTTGGTGCGTGTATAGGCACAGGCAACATTGTGGGTGTTGCAACAGCGATTTATTCCGGCGGTGCGGGTACGGTTTTTTGGATGATAGTATCAGCCGTGTTTTCAATGATGACCGCTTATGCCGAAAACTGCCTCGGCGTTGTTTACAGAAGAAAAGATCGCTACGGTGTAGTAAACGGCGGTGCGTTTTCCTATATTGAAAACGGACTGAAAATGAAGGGTCTTGCAAAAATTTATGCGTTTTTTTGCCTAATGTCGGCTGTCGGTATGGGCAATATGACTCAAAGCAACTCAATAGCGGATTCGCTGAAAAGCGGTTTCTCCGTTCCGCCAGCAGTAACGGGTACGGTTGTTGCGGTTTTATGTTTTTTGATAATTTCCGGTGGCGTAAACAGAATCGCAAAAGTGCAGACGGTTACAGTTCCGCTTATGAGTTTATTCTATTTTCTAATATCCGCTGCGGTGATTATAAAATTCAGAAGCAACATCGTACCTTGTATATCGGTTATTATGAAGGAGGCTTTTTCTTTAAAAGCGGTAAACGGATTCGGAATGTATAAAGCCACTCGCTACGGAATAGCACGAGGCGTTTTTTCGAACGAAGCGGGGCTCGGCTCATCGACCATTTTGCATTCGCAAGCGGAAAACCAAAACGGCGAAACGCAAGGTGCGTGGGCAATGTTGGAGGTCTTTATTGACACGGTTCTTATGTGCAGCGTTACGGCGATTGTTCTTCTTGTCGGCACAAACTGTAACGAAAACAACTTGTACGGTGCGAGTTTTTCGGTTGAAGCATATTCGACTATCGGTGAAATCGGGAAAAAAGGTGTCGCTGTTCTCACCGGAATATTCGCATTCAGTTCATTGGCAAGTTGCTCTTTTTACGGCGAAAAAAGTTTTGAATATCTTTTCGGTAAAAAGCACACAAAACTTTACAAACTGTGTTATGTTGTTCTCGCTTTTTCGGGAAGCGTAAATTCCGCACAAACGGTGTGGAGTTTTGCGGATATTTGCAACGGACTCATGGCTGTGCCGAATCTTTTTGCACTCAACTGCCTTGCAAACGAAGTGACTTTTCCAAACACAAAAAAGAGGCTCCGTTCGGTAATCCGAAGGGAACCTGTTAAGTGATGTATGGCAAAACACCCGCAAACCGTTGATTTGCGGGTGTTTTCACAGTAAGTACGCGATTGATTAAGCCTCTGCTTCTTTTTTCTTTTTGAAGCAATCGCTGCAATAAACAGGGCGATCCTCACGGGGTTTGAAGGGAACTTCAGCAACACCGCCGCACTCTGCACAAACGGCTGTGAATTTTTCACGTTCTCCTCTCGCTGCCTGTTTACGTGCGTCACGGCAAGCTTTACAACTCTTGGGCTCGTTAACTAAGCCTTTTTCCGCATAAAATTCCTGCTCGCCGGCTGTGAAAATAAATTCATTGCCGCACTCTTTACAGATGAGTGTTTTGTCTTCGTACATTTTTTGCTACCTCGCTTGTATATGATGTTGCCCTCTAACGGAATTGCACCGCCACCTTTGGTGAAGGTTTCGGATTGATTCCGCAACCTAACAACGCTCTGCTTTTAAGCTAAGAGGACATATATGCAAAGCCGAAAATCATTCGGCAAATACATCTTTTAATTTACGGCGAGCACGCTGAACGGCATTGTCGACCGACTTTGCCGACATACCGAGTTTTTCGCCGATTTCGGAATAAGACATACCGCCCGCCCTGAAAAAAACGACGGTTTTTTCAACTTCGGAAAGTGTAATTTCGCAAGCGGCGAGAACTTCATTCAAACGTTCCGCCGTGATTATGTGTTTTAACGGGTCGTCGTCGCTTTCAAGACCCGTAAAAGTTTCGGAATTGCTGTCAACGGGGATATCGGTTGAAATGTTGACGGTGGCGTTGTTGATGCTGTTGCGCATACACACGGAAGCGTATGCGTCAAACGGAACACCTTTTTCAATATCGTAAGTTCGAACGGCACTTAAAAAGCCGAACATCCCCTCTTGAACGAAATCGTCGGTATCGAGATAGGAAGCGTTCGTGTTGGCAAAACGGGTGTTTAAAAAACGCCTTGCAAGAGTGTTGAAAGCATATTCGTCGCCATTTTGAGCCAAACGAACGAGGTCTTCGTTGTTGAGGTTGATATAATCGGAATGCTTTTTTATATCCACCCAATCACCCCGTAACACGACTGCACACATTCTTGCGATTATGATATCATACATTTGTTATTTTGTCAAATATTTTTTATCAATCAATGCAATTTTTGTTGAAAAACACAGAATATTTCCAAAATCGACAAAAAAATCGGTTTCTAATGAAGAAAAAACAAAAATCGAGAGGTTTTTGAAGGCGTTGACCCCTTTAAAATCTCTCGATTTTTATAAAGCGTAATTCACAATTCAATTTTCAGGTTCATTTTGAGCGGTATTGAGAAATTCGGTATATACGGTTTTGTCAACTTTGTACCAAGAGCCTTTGATTTTCATACACCAAAAATCGTTATAAACGCTTTTGTAGTCGCCTTTATCCCCTTTTGCGGTAATCTCGACACAAAGCACATCAACTCTTGAAGGATGTTCAACATAGCCGAATCCGTTTTCGAGAACCTCGGTAAACGAAATCAATTCCTCGTCGGAAAGTGTTTGAGAAGATGTGATTTTATATGAAAGTCGGTAATTCTCTCCGCATTTTTCTTTATAAAAACCGTCGCTTTGTTCCATAGGCAAAACAACTTGTTCGAAGGTTTCTTCGTCACCGAAATATCTGTTGTTCTTCTTGTAATTTTTTATGTTTGAATCATACAACGAATAATACAGTTCACGGTCGGTCGTTTGGGTTGCTTTAATAAAATTCTTAACGACTTTTTCGGGTTTTGCCCCCGTAAAAATTACCGTTACCGTTGCCACCGCAACAAGCAACACCGCAAAAGCGACAACAACCGCAATTACATTTTTGAAAGAAACTCTTTTTTTGAACCTGCTGTCTTTAACAAATTTCGAAGATTCTTTCTTTTTGGGCAACTTCAGTTTCGCCCCGCAATAAGCACAGTTAACAAAATTATCCGGACTTTGTTTGTGACACTTAGCGCAGTACATCAAACCACCGCCTTACAAATAAAGTTCTTCAAAGAAAAACCGCAGAAAGACGAATCTCCCCACGGTTTTAATTTCAGAATACGCCTGAATTTTAAGAAAGGATTATTCTTCCGGAACTTCGGCTGTTTCAACATCGGCGGAAACTTCTTCAACGGATGCTTCAGCAGAGTCTTCGGCAACTTCTTCGGTTACTTCATCATCAAGAAGCGCACGAATGGAAAGGCTTACTCTCTTTCTTTCTTCGTCTATATCGGTAATCTTAACGTTAACTTTTTCACCGATTTTAAGTACATCGGCGGGTTTCGCAACGTGCTTGTTGGCGATTTGCGAAATATGAATAAGACCGTCAATACCGGGAATGATGTGAGCAAACGCACCGAAATCGGTAAAGTTTGCGATTTCGACTTCTGTTTCGGAACCGACAGCGAAATCTCTTTTGAAGATTTCCCACGGATTGTCCTCAAGTTTTTTGTAACCGAGAGCGATCTGTTTCTTTTCGGGATTGAGTGACTTGATTGTAACTTCAACTTCGTCACCGATGCTGACAACTTCCGAGGGATCTTTGATTCTGTTCCAGGAAAGTTCGGAAACGTGAATCATACCGTCAACGCCGCCGATGTCGACGAACGCACCGAATTTTGTAAGGGATTTGACAACGCCCTTACGAACTTCGCCCTCTTGAGCTTCAGCCCAGAATTTTTCTTCTTTGGCTTTTCTTTCATCCCTGAGAACCGCACGGATCGAACCGACGGCACGTCTTCTTTGTTTGTTGACTTCGATAACTTTAAACTTAACGGTCTTTTTAAGAAGATCTTCAAGTTTGTCGTTACGGCTTGCGGTAGCGAGCGAAGCGGGAATGAAAAGGCGAGCATTTTTGGAAACTACAATAATGCCACCACGAACGATTTCGGTAACAACGCCTTCAAGAACAGCGTCTGTGCCTTCGGCTTGTACGATTTCGTCCCACGCTGCGATAGCGTCGTAGCGTTTTTTGGAAAGCATTGTGACGCCTTCCTGGTCGTTGGTTTTCATGATGATGAGATTAAGTGTGTCGCCGATTTTAAGTTCGGCTTTGGGATCAGCATTCGGGTCGTTGCTGTATTCGTCGTAGGGAACATAGCCTGTCTGCTTCCTGCCGATATCAACCTGTATCTCTGTGGGAGAAACACTCAATACTGTACCAACGACCTTTTGGTCGCTATTCATACTGTTGAGTGATTCCTCTAACGCTGCCGCAAAATCAAAATCTTCCGCAGCAGATGCAGAGTCCAGCACTTTCTCCTCCTCAATCATTTTGTTGTCATTGACAATTTCGGACATGGTTTCAAGTACCTCCTTTATAATACCGGCGGGAGTAGATGCACCCGCAGTGAGACCGATTGAGTTGTAACCGTTCAAAGGAATACCATAAAGCTCTGAGGCGGTTTCAACAAGAAATGACGGACAGTTGCTTTCGCAAACGCCGAGTAACTTTCGGGTATTGGAACTGTGACGCCCACCGACAATTACCATAGCATCGTTAACTTTTGACAACTGCGCCGCTTCATTTTGTCTTTCTTCGGTCGCACTGCATATTGTATCAAATATTTTCGCATTTGTACATAGAAATTTTATTTTTTTTACACTTTTTTGCCATTCTTTTACGCTAAAAGTCGTTTGAGAGACAAAAATCAGCGGTTTTTCGGTTAAAAAAGGGTGTTTTTTTAAAAGAACATCAATTTCGCTGTCCGAACCGATGACATAAGATTCGCCTTTGGCACAACTTTTAATGCCTTTCACTTCGGGGTGATTTTCGTCACCCGCTATCAGCGTGGCGACATCATCCGATGAGTTGTCAAGCACAATTTTATGGATTTTTTTGACAAAAGGGCAAACAGCGTCAACATATTCGCAACCGTTTTCGCAAACCTCATTCAAAACGTCACGTGTAACACCGTGTGTTCTCAGCACAAGAACGGCACCGTCTTCGACTTCCGACGGCGAATTTACAACTTTGACTCCTCTCCCCGCCAAATCCTCAATAACTTGGCTGTTATGAATAATAGGGCCCAGAGTAGCAACTTTGCGACCGTCGGAGGCAAGTTTTTCAATAAGTTTTATCGCTCTGTCAACGCCGAAACAAAAACCCGCTTTTTCAGCCAAAGTGATTTTTGCCATTAAAGTCTCTCCTTTATAACATTGAGCATATATTCAATTGAACCGTCAAGATCAAGTTCCGTAGTATCGACCAAAACAGCATCATCCGCCTTTTTGAGAGGTGCTATTTCACGGTGCGTATCTTGATAATCTCGCAGTTCGATATCTTTTAAAATATCGTCATAGTCAACATCTTGACCTTTTTCGGTCAACTCTTTAAAACGTCTTTCGGCTCTTGCCTGTGCCGATGCGGTAAGATATATTTTAATTTGTGCGTTCGGCAAAACAACAGTGCCGATATCACGTCCGTCCATAATGCAGTCGTTTTTTTGCGCAATATCCCGTTGCAAACCGAAAAGAAATTCACGCACCGACGGAATAGCCGACACATTCGACGCCGCCATGGAAACTTCGTTTTGCCTTATTGCTTCCGAAACGTCTTCATCGCCCAAAAAGACTCGCTGTTCACCGTCAACAAACCGAAGCGAAATGTTAAGACCGTCAAGTGTGGGCACAACATCATCGGGATCTTTGGTGTTTTTGCCTTGCCTTAAAACATTAAGACCGACGGTTCTGTAAAGTGCGCCGGTATCGACATAAATAAATCCGAGTTTTTTTGAGACGGTTTTGGCTATTGTGCTTTTACCCGCACCCGCAGGCCCGTCAATTGCAATATTTACTGTCATTTTTAAACCTCCAAAACGCTGTTTCCCGCCAAGCGACCCGTAGAGAACGCTATTTGAAGATTGAAGCCACCTGTGTAGGCATCAACGTCAATAACTTCACCGGCAAAATACAGTCCGTCTATTATTTTACTTTTCATGGTTTTCGGGTCAATCTCCGAAACGGCTACACCGCCCGATGTGATAATGGCTTCATCTATAGGTCTGAAATCGGTAACGGTGAGTTTTATATCTTTCAAAAGTTCGGTCAAAGTCGTGCGCATTTCTTTTGTAACCTGATTTGATTTTATATTTCCGTTAAGACCCGAAAGTTTAACAATAACAGGTATCATCTTACGCGGAAGCATAAGCGAAAGCGTGTTGTAAAGATTCTTATTCGAACACTCAAGCAAATCCCTTTGAAGGCGTTTGTCGAGTTGTTCATACGTGAGTGCGGGTTTGAAATCGATATGAATAACATACCGCCCACGCTCCATATTACGCATATGCGAAGATGCCGAAAGAATCATCGGCCCCGAAACGCCGAAATGTGTAAAAAGCATCTCGCCGAAATCCTTGTAAACTTCTCTGTATGTTTTTGTATCTTCAACTCTTATTTCAACATTCCTTAAAGAAAGACCTTGAGCATCCGTACACCAGCCTTCGTGACATTCAAGTGCAACAAGCGACGGCTTCAGTTCCGTAACCGTATGCCCCACCTGTTTTGCGAGGGTGTAGCCGTCACCGGTGGAACCTGTTGCGGGGTAAGACATTCCGCCTGTTGCGATAAGAACGTTATCAGCATAAAACTTTCGCCCGTCTTCGGTTATGCAACCTTTAACCGCACCGCCGTCAACAATCAGTTCGGTTACCCTACCCTGTTTACGTTTCACGCCGTTAACGGTGATAAATTTGTTAAGGGCATCAACAATATCAAGTGCTTTGTCGGAAACGGGGAAAACACGGTTCCCACGTTCGATTTTCAGCGGCACACCGAGATTTTCGAAAAAATCAATCGTGTCATCCGTAGTAAATCTTGAAAAAGCACCGTAAAGGAATCTGCCGTTGACGGGAACGTTCGAGATCAGTTCGTTTAACAGCGGGCAGGAATTTGTAACATTGCACCTGCCTTTGCCCGTAATTGCCACCTTACGTGCAAGTTTGTCGTTTCTTTCGATAAGAGTGACACTTAAACCTCTTTGTGCGGCTGTACCCGCCGCCATAAGACCGGCGGCACCTCCGCCGATTACGATTAAATCCATAATTACATCCTTTTACAAAACAATAAGTTTATCGGTCATTTCTTTTCCGCAGACATCCGGCAAAGGCGTACAAAGTGAAAATATATCCCTTGCTTTACTTTCAAGTTCAAAATATTTTTTTGCGTCTGCGTTCATATATTTCAAATCCGAATATTTGGTCACAACGGGAAGAACCGCTTTATTTTTCGCTTGTTTTAAAACTTCGGCACCCCTTTTGTTAAATCCGAGAACACGGATATACGGTACGGGAACAGAAAAAACATCTTTCGTTATGCCGAGAAACGCACATATAACGATTCTTCTTAACCTTGAAAGAGTATAACGCTTTGTTTTGACTTTTTCAAGTATTTCAAAAAGCGTGACGGATTTTTTAACCGCTTCGAAGAATCTGTATTCAAGACCCTCACTCACATCGGGCAAAACAGCGAAATCCTCGACGCTCATAGTCCGCAATTTGTAAAGCACCGCATTTTCGAGTTTTGAAAAATCGGCGGGCGCTTTATCTCGTGAAATCGCCTCGCAAAATACAGCGACGGCGTTTGACGGCATAAATTCGTGAAAATCACCGCCGTTTTTTATTTTTTCACGTATTGCGGAAGCGGAACAGATATTTCCGCATATTTCGGTTGAATCGTGACCCGTGCCGATTCGTTTTACCGCCATCGGTTCCATATCGAATCCGAATTTGTTTAACGCTTTTATATATTCGACGCCCAAAATGTCATTTGAAGACGAAAGTGCATCGGCAAATGCGTCGCCGTACATATCACGCAAAGCCCTTTGACGTGCCGTCGGAAATGAAACACCTTCATTCAAACGGTTTTCGAGCAAAGGCGAAAATTCTTCGCTTGTTATTGCCTCACCGCATTTTTTCAGTATTTCGACATCACCGCTTTCGGAACCGAAGGCAAGTTTGTCGATACAGCCCAAAGACCCAAGCACGGTAACACCGCCCTCGGCAAACCGTTCGGCTGAAGCGGTGGCAAACGCCACAGGCAAAGACAAAACCAAATCGACACCCGATTCAATCGCCATACGTGTTCTGACATCGGGCGAAACACACGCACATTCACCACGTTGAACAAAACTTTCCGACATAACGGCGGTGACGGTGTTTTCGCCGTTTTCACGCAAAACATCAATCAAATGTTTATGCCCGTTATGAAACGGATTAAACTCGGCTATAATGCCGTAGTTCACGAAACATTCCTCCCGTCGTTCCAAATACTCGTTTTACTCACTTTTATTTCGCTTTTTCTCTTGAAAAACAAATAAATAGTGATATAATTGTTACTTGGTAAGTATTTTACACAATTTCGGCGTATTTTATTTTCCTAAAAAGAATAATACGCTTTTTATTGGAGGTTTATTGATGAAAATTCTTGTAATCAACTGCGGAAGTTCCTCGCTCAAGTATCAACTTTTTGATATGAACGGCGAAAAAGTTCTCGCAAAAGGTATTTGCGAATCGATTGCAACCGATATGAGCCACACAAAAGGTTCAACATTCGACGGCAGATCGTTTGACAAATACATTGATATTCCCGATCACAAAGTCGCTTTCAACATTGTTAAAGATGCGCTCACCTGCGGTGACTGTAAAGTTATTGATGACCTTTCCGAAATCGGCGCAATAGGTCACAGAGTTGTTCAAGGCGGCGATATTTTCACCGAAAGTGTGCTTGTAACAGACGAAGTTCTCGAAGGCATCCGTTCGCTTATTCCGTTGGCACCCTTGCACAACCCCGCTCACGTTACGGGTATCGAAGCGTGTCGTGAAGTCTTCGGCGAAAATGTGCCTCAAGTTACCGTGTTCGACAACGCATTCCACAGCACAATGCCCGCCACATCTTACATTTTCGGTTTGCCCTACAAATACTACGAAGAAGACCACATTCGCCGTTACGGTGCACACGGCACTTCGCACAGATTTGTTGCCCAAAGAACAGCCGAAATCGTCGGCAAAGACCTTAAAGATTTCAAACTCATTACTTGCCATCTCGGTAACGGTTGCTCTATCACGGCAATCAAAGACGGCAAAGTTCTTGACACCAGCATGGGTCTTACTCCCCTTGACGGTTTCGTTATGGGTACACGTTGCGGTGCGGTTGACCCCTCCGCTATCACATACATTATGAAAAAACATAATATTTCTCCGGAAAAGATGGACGAAATTATGAATAAACAGAGCGGTGTTCTCGGTATTTCCGGTGTTCACTCCGACGACAGAGCGGTTCGCTCCGCCGCCGACGAAGGCAACGAAAGAGCGAAACTCGCCCGTGATATTCAGTGGTACCAAATCCGCAAATGCATCGGTTCATACATTGCCGCAATGGACGGTGTCGATGTTATCGCTTTCACAGGCGGTATCGGTGAAAACTGCACCGACCTTCGTGAAGACGTGCTTAAAAACCTTTCCTACCTCGGCATTAAACTTGATGAAAAAGCAAACGAAGTTCGCGGTGAAGAAATCGAGCTTACCCTCCCCGGTTGCCCCGTCAGAGCGTTCTGCGTTCCCACAAACGAAGAACTCGCTATCGCAAGAGATACCGAAAACATCGTTAAATCGCTTTAAACAAAACTTTAAATATATAAGAACGGTTCGCAAAACTTTTCTGTTCTGCGAACCGTTTTTTATATGTGGATACCTTATTAAGTTTTGCGTTTTTTAAACAGTTTTTCAACGGGAAGTTGTGCAAGTATAATCGCAATAAACACAAGTACACAGCCGAATATTTCACCCGGCAAAAGCCTTTCGCCGAAAAACGCACCGGCGAGTGCGGCGAATACCGATTCAAGGCTCATAAGAAGGCTCGCAAACGTCGGATTAAGATTTTTTTGTGCGACGATTTGCAATGTAAAAGCAATTCCCGAAGACATCACACCCGCATAGAAGACCGAAAACCACGCATCTTTTATGGCATTCGGGTCGACATCTTCAAAAATGAACATTCCTATTGTTGATATAACGGCGGAAACGGCAAACTGAACCAACGACAGCCTCACGCCGTCAACGTATTCGACGTAATAATCGACAATCATTATCTGCACGGCAAAAAGGAACGCACAAAGTATCAGAAGAATGTCACCGACGTTTATTCCGCCGACTTCGGTAACGCACAAAAAATACATTCCGCAGGCGGCAAGCACAATTGAAAACCACAAAATCGGTTTAACTTTTCTTTTAAAAATGAGTCCCAAAAGCGGAACGATCAAAATGTAAAGCGTTGTGAGAAAACCGGATTTCCCGACACCCGAAAGAATAATTCCGTATTGCTGAACAAGTGACGCAAGGCAAACGGAACCACCGCATAAAAGCCCGCCGATAATAAGTTTTTTTGAAAAAAACGGTTGCCTTTCCGCCTTTTTGATATGTTTGTTTTGATTTTTATGAAAAAAAAGCGAAACAGGGGTCAGGAATACAACCGCAAGGCAAGAACGCAATGCCAAAAACGTAAAATTCCCGATTTGCTCAAGACCTTTGCTTTGTGCGACAAAAGCGGTACCCCATATAAAAGCCGCAAGCATCAAAAGGAATGAAGAAAACAGCGACTTAGATGTTTTTATTTTATCTGTCATAGTTACCTCTGTAAGTATAAAACGAAGTTTTTAACATCCTTGCTCACAATCAGTTCAAGGCTTGTCTAACAAGCATCGCCCGAAGTTTATCACGCTCTATTCTGTCAAGCGGTCGGTCAACCGAAAGTGAGATCGTCGCCGGTTGCATATGAATCATCAAAGCCTCTATCTGTGCGCAATCCATATTGATAATGCCTTTAACCGCACCCAACCTCACAAGGGATATGAGTTCCATAAACTCGTTTGTGTCGATAAGCCGTGCATATTTCAAAACACCGTACGCTCTGTAAATACGATCCTCCGTAACGGGTGCTTTAAAAATTTCCTCACGTGCCGTTCTTTCCTGTGCGGCTATTTGCAATGCAATGGATTTGAGATTTTCAACGGCGGCTCTTTCCGAAATACCGAGTGTAATCGTGTTGCTCAAACGGAACATATCACCCTTTGCGGCAGCACCTTCGCCGTATGAACCACGAAGCGAAAGTCCCAATTTCGAAACCGTCGTTATAAGCCTTGTGATTTGCGAGGTTGAAACAAGTGCGGGAAGATGCAAAACAACCGATGCTTTCATTCCCGTGCCTAAAGCGGTCGGGTCCTGCGTTAGATAACCCAACTTTTCATCGAATGCAAAGTCGAGTTTTTGCGAAAGTTTTTGATCTATGTTCCGTGCGGTTTTGAAAGCCTCGTCAAGAGCGAAACCGGCATACATAACCTGAAGCCTTATGTGATCTTCCTCGTTGAGCATTATACTGACCGCTTCGTCTTCGGTAAGAAGCAACGCTCTGCCGTCACGTGAAGATGCAAATTCGGGGCTGACAAGATGACGTTCGGCAAGCGAAACGACCTCCGACTGCGAAAGCGTTTTCATTTCGTAATAATTAAAACTGTATTCGCCTATTGAATCGGCGGCGGTTTTAATCACGGAGTTGACTTTTAATTTTTCGGGTAACGAAAGCCTTGACGGGAACGGATAATTCCGAACATTACGTGCGATATGGATGCTTGTGTTTATCACAACATCATTTTGTGCGCCTGTTCCCAAATACCATTTTGCACTCACTGTTCCTCGCCGCCTTTCTGCATTACAGCGTTAATTTCATCACGAAGTTGTGCCGCAAGTTCAAAATTTTGCTCCTCTATTGCCACGGCAAGTTTTTGCTTTAGTTTTGAAACGTGCGTTTCATAAATATCATCGGAGTTTTGCGGATTGGAGCCGACATAAGTAGCCTTGCCGTGTATTCGCCTCAAAGACGGCAACAGACGGTCGTAAAAAGCGGTATAACACTCCGCACAACCCATTTTGCCGTCGGAAACAATTTCATCGAAAGTTTTTCCGCAACCGTGACAACGCAGACCCGTGTTTGCGTTACTTTCGCCTTTACCGAGAAGTTCACCGAACAGTTCGCCCAAATCCAATCCGAAATCGGAAAATGCCTCGCCGTAACCGAGCGAACGAGCGCAATCCGAACAAAGATGGACTTCTGCGGCTCTACCGTTTATGATTCGCTTCATATGCATATTTGCTTCGTTTTTGTTGCAATTTTGACAAATCAAAGTTGGTCACCTCTACTTTCTAAATACAGAGTAATTATACGACTTATTCGGCAACAATTCAACAAAAAATCATTAAAATTAACACCGCCGAAAAAACTTTTCCGAAAATTCTTCACATATCGTATCTGTCAACATCACCGAATTCATCTTCGAAAATAAATTCATCGGCATACTCATAGTCGAAGTCGTCTTCAAGATAATCGGAATAATCACGTGGATCATTTTTTCGCAACATATCAAAATCAAAATCAAATTCAGAATTCATTTTGTCACACCTTTCTTAATATTGACACTTTTATTCTGTTCTTAAAAATTCTTTATATTCAACAGTAACAAAAATGAGTCAATTACATATTATGCATTGAAAGGGGGATTAAGAATGGGTTGCTTCTTCAACAACGGTAATAATTGCTCTTGGATTATTATCCTTATAATCATCTTCTTGGTTTGCGGCAACGGTAACGGTTGCGGTAACACTTGCATGAACAACGACTGCGGTCGCAATGACTGTGGTTGCGGTTGCTGCTGATTAAGGCACAAAAGGGATGTAAAATAACAAGACCGCATAAAGCGGTATAAGGAAATTGGGTCTTACAGGCTTCAACCTGCAAGACCCAATTGCATTTATATTATTAAAAAATCACATAAAACACGGCAGTGATAACACTCAGAGCCATAATTCCCGCAAGGATAAGGCATACGGTTTTTTTCATTAGACGATACAATCGACCTACAAAATTTTTTCGTGAGTTTGGCTCATCACCGGCTTCGTTGCCCTCCGTTCATAATACGACAGTATTACTCAGTCGTGTGCATCGTCTAAACACAATTACGTTCCCGAAAAAACTCAGTTATATTCCCAAAAGAGTTTTTACGCTGTCGGAAACAACTTGAAGTTTTTTCTCTGCTTCCTCCCGTGATGTTGCTTTTGCGGTGATATATATTTTAATTTTGGGTTCCGTTCCCGACGGTCTGACAATAACCGTATCACCGCTTGCCATTCTGTAGGAAAGAACGTTAGATTTCGGAAGACCCGTTTCGCCGTCGGTAGTTTTGCCTGTTTTGTAGTCGCCTACCCAAACAACTTTGCTTGAGCAGATTTCAGCCGGAGGATTATTACGGAGTGTTTCCATCATATCCGCCATTTTTTGCATACCCGCAGCGCCTTCAAAAGCGTAATTGTCAAGGCGATTGAAATAGTAACCGTATTTTTCGTAAATACTGTTCATAAACTGCCAAAGAGTCATACCTTTTGATTTATAGAACGCAGCCATTTCGCAAACAATCATAGCACCGTTGACGGCATCTTTGTCACGAGCGTGAATGCCCGTAAGATAGCCGTAACTTTCTTCAAGACCGAGCACATAACGGTATTCTTCCCCTGCCGCTTCAAGTTCGGTGATGCATTCACCGATATATTTAAAGCCGGTAAGGAGGTCACGCATATCGGCATTATACTCTTTACAAATCTCGGAAATAAGCGGAGTTGTAACGATCGTTTTAACGACAACGGGGTTTTCGGGCAATTTGCCTTTTGCTTTAAGTTCGGAAAGTAAATATTCGCAAAGCATTGCACCGACTTCGTTACCCGTCATAAGTTTATATTCGCCGTTATCACGAACCGCAATACCGACACGGTCGCAGTCGGGGTCGGTCGCTATCATCAAATCGGCGGGGAATTCGTCGGTCATTGCAAGACCTTCCTCAAACACTTGGCGAATTTCGGGGTTCGGATAAGGGCAAGTCGGGAAAGTACCGTCGGGTTTTTCCTGAGATTTTACAACTCTAAGTTCCTTAACGCCGAGTTTTTTAAGAACACGGCGAACGGGCTTGTTACCCGTTCCGTTAAGGGGTGTGTATAAAATTTTGATGTCGGACTGTTTAACAACGTCTTTGTTGACCGAACATTCAAGAACACGGTCGAGGAATTCGTCTTTAAGCCAATCTTCAATAAAATCAACCATATCTTCGGCGAGGGCATCTTCAAACGACATACGTTTAACGCCGTCGAAAATATCGACGTTTTTCATATATCCGTAAATTTTCGCCGCCGCTTCATCGGTGATTTGGTAGCCTGTGGGGTCGTAGCATTTGAATCCGTTATATTTAGACGGATTATGGCTTGCGGTAATTACGATACCGGAGGAACAGTGAAGTCTTCTTACGGCAAACGAAAGCATGGGAGTGGGCATAAGTTCGGGATAAATATAGACCTTAACGCCGTTTGCGGCAAGAACGCCTGCTGCACACTTAGCGAAAACATCGGATTTTATGCGTGAATCGTAAGCAATCGCAACGGTAGGTTCGTCAAAGGTTTCATTAAGATAATCGGCAAGACCTTGCGTTGCCTGTGAAACGGTATAAACATTCATACGGTTTGTACCGGCACCGATAACGCCTCTTAAACCGCCTGTTCCGAATTCGAGATTCTTGTAAAAACGGTCGAGTATTTCGTCATCGTTACCGTCTACGGACAGTAATTCTTCCTGTAAATCGCTGTCAAGAACCGCTTTTTCTTTCCAAAGTTTGTAAAGAACATGAATATCGTTCATTACACTCATCCTTTCATTTATACATATACAAAAAAGTTACAAAATAAGTAAAGACATCATCCGCAAGTGTTTATCACACATCGATAAATAATTATACCATAAAAACAGACAAAATCAATCATCTTATAAAATTAGTTCTTATTTTCGGCTCGCCTACAGGTCTTTCTATGCCGGCAT